>JAYSUV010000446.1:0-1423 GCA_043718945.1 Planctomycetota bacterium | reverse complement strand
GTCCCCGGTCCCAACGATCTGGAACCCGAGGTACTTGCGGATTTCCATTCGCGAGATGAACTCATTCTGGACCGCACCGCGCTCCGTCCACGGGAGATGATTGCGTATTGGCAATTGCTCGGTTGGGCTCGGACTCAATCGTTCGCCGAGTTCGAGCAGCGGGCCAGTCGCGAACCGGCCCTGACTCAAATCTGGGAGGAGCCGCAGAAGTACCGAGGGAAGCCGCTGCGGCTGCGGCTGCATGTGCGACGGGTGCTGGAGTGGGAGAGTGCGAAGAACCCGCTGGGCGTGCCCAAGGTCTACGAAGCGATGGGCTGGAGTGATGAGTCGAAGTCGCTGCCGTACACGGTCGTTTTCACCGAGAAACCGCCCGAACTGCCAATCGGCCCGAGTGTCGAGGCGGAGGTCGTGTTCGTGGGTTACTTCCTCAAGATCATGACCTACTCGGCCTTTGACGATACCCGGCGCGGCACCCCGCTGATGATGGGGCGAGTGCGGGTCGTGGGGTTAGAACCGAAGGCCAAAGCTGCTCTCGCCAGTCCGCTGGAGATGGGCGCTCTCGCCGTGGGCGGGGTCTTGCTCTCCGCTGTGGGGCTGTGGTTCCTGGTCACAAATCGAGGCCGGAAGCGTCTGCCACTGATCACCTCGAATGCAACAATCGATTCGCAATGGGGGCCGTCCGAGGTCCCTGCCTCTATGGCCGCATTCGACCCGACCCGTGGTCCACTGACGAGTGAGGTTCACGCGGATTAGCCGTACGTGGTCGGTCTGTCGAGCAAAAGCGACGGATCACAAATCACGGTGTGCCGCCATATTTTACAAGAAGGTAGGTAGCCTCGCACCAGCTCGCCGCGCCAGTCAGGGCCGCGTAACGAGACATTCCGGCGAGCGTCCGGCGTGAGCCGGATGGTACGATGAGTGTCGCCCCTGTCTCCGAAAAAGGAGACACTCCGCGCTGAAGCCGACAGCCTGACATCGACGGCCTGTGGCCCGTGGCTCGCCCATTTCATCCCGACTCGTCTGAGGCCGAGGACTCGTACACAGATTTCGCAGATCACCACAGATTCCGAGGAAGGGAACGCAACCGATCGCGCAAGGTCGCCGCCGCAGTTGGTTTCGAATCTGTGGAAATCTGTGCGACCTGTGTACGAATCCTCGGTACTGCTGATGTGGATCGCTTACGGCGTGCGGCGGGAAGCCTGACACACTCTGGAAAGGCTGTGGGATTCAGCGCGGTGTGTCGAATAGGACTCCGATTTGTCGAGCGAAAGGTGACCGATGTCGGTCGAGCGACCTCTGGTCCGAACGATGGGTAGCTGGCTCGCGGCCCTCGCGCGCGAGTTTTGAAGTTGCGCTATTTGTGATCGGGAGCGGAAACTGGTCTTGCGAAAAAGCGAGTCCTAGTCCATGAACCGGATCATGG
>JAYSUV010000445.1:0-11139 GCA_043718945.1 Planctomycetota bacterium | reverse complement strand
GCAGGATGCTTTGCGAAAAAGGCGAGAAACAGGCCGTGTCTAGCACGGACCTTAGCGTCTCAGGCCAACGCGGTTTGTTGGTCCTCCGGCACTAGGTGACAAGCGGTTGGGTCATTCGCGATTCGAGCGACATCCGAGAGAAGAGCAAGCTCCTCAGACATCCGTCGCATCTCTACCCCCATTGTACCATCCGGCGAGACAGCACACAGGGGCAACCTTCTCCATCGGCGATTTTTTGCGAGAACTTTCGCTCCACCTCACCGCTGGAGACGGAAACTTACTGTTCGAGGCGATTGTCTACCAGCGCGATTTCGAAAGATTCTGTGTGCCCTGAAAAGAATACAGAGAGTCGAGAGACGGTTCTCCGTCCCAAACAGAGCTTGGGACCGAGGGCAACATCAATCGTAGTGGGGGACAGGCACCGGTTCGTTTACGATGCGGCCTGCTGTCTTTTCTCGGGCCGGGTCTGTGTGGGGCGGGATGCAGCGGAGCGACTGCGAGGAATTCATGCACGGGTTCGAAATCTTCAGCTGGGTTCTCGTCGCCTTATGGGTTGTGGCGTTGTTCCCAGTGCTGTACGGGATTCTCTATCCGAGATTCCTCCGGGATGTGTTGCCTCAAGTCGGCGACGAACTGCCCTCAATCTCCCTCATCGTTCCTGCTCGTGACGAAGCGTTGGCCATTGAAGAGGCGCTGCGGCGGATGCTGAGTCTCGACTATCCGGACTTCGAAGTCATCGCCATCAATGACCGCTCGACCGATGGAACCGGGGCGATCATGGATCGGGTGGCGTCAGAGGTCGGCTCGCGCTTGCAGGTCGTGCATGTGTCGGAGCTGCCAGCGGGGTGGCTCGGTAAGAATCACGCTCTCTCTCTGGCAGCGAGTCGGGCGCGGGGCGAGTTCCTCTTGTTCACGGACGGCGATGTCATGTTCGACCCGCAAGTGCTGCGGCGATCGATGACACTCGTGCAGGACCGCTCGCTCGACCATCTGGTCCTGTTGCCGGACACGCTGACCTCGACGTTCTTCGAGACAGCACTCATCAATTTCTTCTGCATGATGTTGATGGCCTCCACACGGTTTCCACTGGTCCGTTGGAAGTGGTTCAAGCAGGCGTATCTTGGCGTCGGAGCGTTCAACCTGCTGCGCCGGACTGCCTACGATACCATCGGCGGGTTCCAGACTCTCCAGCTGGAGGTGGCCGATGACCTGATGCTGGGCCGTTTGGTGAAAGAGCATGGCCTGAACCAGGATGTCTATGGGGGCCAGCAGAATCTCAGCGTCCGCTGGCAATCGGGCGGCGTCTGGTCGATCGTGCGTGGGTTGGAGAAGAACGCCTTCTCCGGGACTCAATACTCGGTGTTTCGAACTCTTATGGCAGTTGCGGTACTTAGCACACTGTTCGTCGGACCGATTGTGGCACTGCTGTGCGGGTATGTCATTCTGCCGATCCTGATTCTTACCGTGGGGACGCTGCTGCTCTCGATCGGTACGGCCTGGACCGTGGGTTTTCCGGTGGCGGTGGGAGTGTTTTATCCCTGGGCAGTTGCGGTGTTCTGCTTCATCATGCTGCGCTCGATGGTGATGACCGTGCGACAAGGCGGTGTGCGGTGGCGGGATACCTTTTACTCGCTGGCCGACCTGCGACAGGCTCGGCGGCTCTGAAGAATGAGCGGTCAGGTCCGTCGCTTGGTCTCTCTCCCCCAGAGCGTTACATTGCCCCCTGTCACACCGCACAGTGCCTCAAGGATTCTCGATGAACAGCCCCACGAATGGACCCGATTTTCGCCGGGCCGAACTCATGCCCTGCATCACCCAGGACGCCAAATCCGGACTAGTGCTGATGCTCGCTTACATGAACGAAGAGTCCTACGAAGAAACCCTCAGTACAGGGAAAGTCTGCTACTACAGTCGCAGCCGAAAGAAGCTGTGGCGCAAGGGCGAGGAGAGCGGCAACGTCCAGATTCTGAAGGCGATCTATTTCGATTGCGACGCCGACGCGATTCTCGTCAAGGTCGAGCAAATTGGCGGCGCCGCCTGCCACGAGGGCTACCCCAGCTGCTTCTTCCGCGAGGTCGACCGCTCATCGAAAGAGGTCAAAGTGATCGAGGAGCGGGTGTTTGATCCGCAGCAGGTCTATCACAAGTAGCGGCACGGCGAAGGGCAAGGAGGGAGGCATACTCGGATGCTGACGGTGGACAAGCGAGTCGACCGAATTTGATGCTCCGGACGAATCTCGATCAGACAGGAAACCACCTCAGTACTTCCTGGACCGACCGGACTTCTTGTTCCGCGTAGTCGAGATCGGGGCGTTCGCCTCTTGGGCCATGCTCACCACCGACCACACCATCGCTCCGGAAGCCACCACGAAAATCACAATCATGAAGACGTTCGCTCCCTCGCGAGCAGAGTCCGCGACTCCCGGTAAATACTGGATCATGAGCTTATCACCCACAGCTTCCGTCGCCCCGAGCTCGCGCATGAGATCGTCAATGACCATGTTGTCGGTCGATTGATCGATGTAGTGAAAACGGAGGTCAAGTACGGTTCTCGGGCGACGCCTGCGTCCGCTTCTGACTTCTCGCTCTTGGATGGCGTCGATCGTCGCCTCGGTGTTTTTTCCTCGTAGCAGATACTTCGATTCCGTCCACATCGACCAGCAAGAGCCGAGGAACACAACCCCGACGATCAAGAGTACTTTGAGCTTCTGGAAATCGGAATCATCGTCCATAGGGGGCCTCGGCGGATGTGTGATGTCGACTGAATTGTGGAAAGGGACTGCTAGGAAGTCGAATCCAATGGGCGGCCGACAACACTCTTACAGCCGAGAGAGATTCGCTTCTAGAATCAAGTATAATACCGGTCAATCGCCTCTCTCCCCGTGGATGTGACGACTCGCCATGGATCGCTCGAATTCTCCAGAACAAGAGAATCGCCTACTTCTGTCGAGAGCAGGCTGCTCCTCGGAATCGCAATAGGTAGAATCCCAGTTCACCTCGCCCGTCGCGGCGAGCAGTGTACCCCGGAGGCAACCATGTCCGAATTCCGCATCGAAAAAGACACCATGGGCGAGGTCCGCGTCCCGGCACTGGCGTACTACGCCTCGCAGACCCAGCGGGCGGTCGAGAACTTTCCGGTGTCGGGCTGGCCGCTGCATGCGGATCTGATCCATGCGATGGGGTTGGTCAAGTATGCCTGTGGCGTGGCCAATCGCGACCTCGGCAAGCTGCAGAATACGGGCAAGGTCCGGCTCGATGCGAAGCAGATCGACCTCATGCTGCAAGCCGCCAAAGAGGTCGCGGCTGGGAAGTTCGACGACCAGTTCCCGATCGATGTCTTCCAGACCGGGTCGGGCACTTCGAGCAACATGAACGCCAACGAGGTGATCGCTAACCGGGCGATCGAGCTGGCCGGGGGCGACCGGTTCGCAGCTGCTAAGCCGATCCACCCCAATGACCACGTCAACATGGGACAGAGCACGAACGACACCTTCCCCACGGCGATCCATGTCGCGGTCGGGATGGCCATCGCCCACACGTTGATCCCGGCCCTCAAGAAGTTCGCCGATACGCTGACCGAGAAGGCCAAGCAGTGGGACCAGATCATCAAGATCGGGCGGACGCACCTCGCCGATGCCACGCCGATCCGACTGGGCCAGGAGTTCGGCGGGTTCGCCCGGCAACTCGATCTCTCGATTGGGCGGGCCGAGACGGCGATCGAAGCCGTCCTCGAACTCCCCGTTGGCGGCACAGCTGTCGGGTCGGGGATCAACACGCATCCGGAGTTCGGTTCCCGCGTGGCCAACTGCCTGCGAGAGGAGTCGGGGATTGCCTTCGTCGAGGCGGTCAACCACTTCGAAGGGAACGCCCAACGCGACGGTCTGGTCGAGTGCCACAGCCAGCTCAAGACGATCGCCACGACGTTGTTCAACGTCGCCAACAACATCCGCTGGCTCGGCTCCGGGCCGCGCTGCGGGTTCTATGAGGTCATCATCCCCGACCTGCAGCCGGGGTCGTCGATCATGCCGGGGAAGATCAACCCGGTGATGTGCGAAAGCCTGATGCAAGTCTGTGCCCGCGTGATCGGCAACGACGGCTGCCTGACGCTTAGCGGGGCCGCCGGTGGCCAGTTCCAACTGAACATCATGATGCCGGTGATGGGCCAGACGACGCTCGAAAGCATCATGCTGCTGGCCCGCGGAACGGACGCCTTCGTCGAGTTCTGTGCCAAGGACATGGAGGCCAACGAGGCCGCCTGCGTGGCCAGCGTGGAGAAGAGTCTCTCGATGGTGACGAGCCTCAACCCGTTCATCGGTTACGAGAAAGCCGCCGCCCTCGCCAAGGAAGCCTTCAAGTCGGGCGAGACGATCCGCGAACTGTGTAGTAAGCAGAACATCCTGCCGCTCGATCAACTCAATGCCGCGCTCGACCCGTATAGCATGACCGAGCCGCAAATCTAGTCGTTGATCGTCCGCGTCTCATCGTGCCCGTTTAGCTGCGACGCGAAGTCTTGGAAGCGGAGCATTCCCAGTCATCGAGAAACAATTATGAACACCGCCACATTCTGGGATCTCATCGCGTCGTCTCTGGAAGAAGCCGAGGGGGATCTCGACGAGCAGATGGAGTTCCTCGGCGAGTCACTCGAGGAACTCGACCCCGTCGAGATCGTCGACTTCGACCGCATCTTTCTCGAACACTGGATCAAAGCCTATACGTGGGATTTGTGGGCCGCAGCTTACATCTTCGGCAAAGGCTGCTCGGAAGACGAGTTCGTCGACTTCCTCGGCTGGCTGATTTGCCGGGGTCAGAAGGTCTACGACATGGCGGTGAAGAACCCCGACTCGCTGGCTCCACTGCTCAATGCCGATGAAGGGGAAGACGCCCTGTACGAAGGGTTCCAGGGGGTCGCCACCCAGGCCTGGGAAGAACGCACCGGCGGCAACCTCGACGACTTCCCCGAACACAAGATTGAGCTGCCGAAAGAGCCGCAAGGGACGCAGTGGTCGGAGGCGGGAGACGACCTGCAAACCCGCTGCCCGAAGCTGTACCGCAAGTTCTGGTGAATTAGGTTGCTCTCGAATGAGTGTGGCCACGGGCCACCAACCCGACGCGTCAGCGAGGGCGCATGTCTCTCGACGCTCTCCCGAAATATCAGCCTGCCAAGGAAGCCCCGGATGTTGACACCCTTGGCGGCACTTCTCGCTGCGCTCGGCCCTCGCTAACGCGTCGGGTTAGTGAATGCCGCTATACCACTCCTCCTTGCCAGACTCCCCCGACTGACGTACAACAAATCGGATATGCGGAACTCAGACACTTGGTGTCACCCCGGACAAAGAAGGAACTCACCCGATGAGACACAAGGCCCAGTGGTCGCTAATCACTTTGCTGTTCGCAATTCTCGGATCGCTCGCGGGAGAACGGGCCGTGGCTGGCTCCTCTAACAGCCTGATGGACATCTCCACCGACGGCAGGCTGCTGGCTTGTTCGAATCGTGACAGCGGGTCGGTGTCGATCGTCGATTTGGTGACGCAGAAGACCGTACGCGAGATCTCTGTCGGTCACGATCCCGAGGGCGTCAGCTTTATCGGAACCACGCACTCGCTGGCCGTCGCCGTCTATCGCGACGATGTCGTCGTCTTTCTGGATGGCGACACGGGGAACGAGCTTGGTCGGACAACGGTGTTTGACGAGCCGTATGGAGTGGTGTCAGCTCGCGACGGGGCGAAGGTCTACGTGACGCTGAGCTATCCCGGTCAGGTGTTGGAAATCGACACGGCCTCGCACGCGATCATGCAGACGTGGGACGCGGGCAAGTTCACGCGCGGGCTCGCCCTCTCCCCCGATGACACGCGCCTCTACGTGACCGAGTACTACACCGGCATCGTGCGCTCGTTGGAGCGGGCGACCGGCAAGCGGCTCGAAGAATGGATCGGTTCCGAGCAGGACAACCTCGCCCGGCAGATCGTGGTTCACCCGACTCGCCCCAAGGTGTACCTGCCCCATCAGCGGTCGCGGACCACGGTGGCCCAAGGGGCGGGCTCGATCTTCCCGTATGTGTCGATCCTGGATGTCGAATCCATGGCCGAGACCCGCCGCAAGCGGATGCAGATGGACTCGTTCAACGGCACGTACGTCGTCGCCAACCCGTGGGAGGTCGCCCTCTCGCCCGATGCCACGCGGCTTTACGTCGTCTTCAGCGGGACGGACGATCTGTTCGAGTGCGAGGTCCTCGATGACAACTACCGCGAGATTCGCCACGAGCGGACCCTGCGACTCGGGTCCAATCCCCGCGCGGTCCGAGTCTCGTCCGATGGCGAGTCGCTGTTCGTCTACAACGCCCTCGACTTCAACGTTGTCGAGTACAGCACGCGCACCCTCCAAATGATCGCCACGATCGCCATCTGCCAGTCCCCACTCGACGAGGAAACGCTGCTTGGCAAGAAGCTGTTCTATTCCGCCAACCAGCCCATGGTCGGCCAGCGCTGGATCTCCTGCTCCAGCTGCCACCCCGATGGCGATTCGGATGGCCGCGTCTGGCAGAATCCCGAGGGACTCCGCGATACGCAACAGCTGTTCGGGTTGGCCTGGACGCACCCGCTGCACTGGTCTGCGGATCGGGACGAGGTACAGGACTTCGAGCACACGATCCGCGGCCCGTTGATGCAGGGGCGCGGTCTGCTGCGAGGGACGGTGCATGAGTCGCTCGACAAACCGAACCAGGGGCTCTCCGCGGCCCTCGATGCCCTCGCAGTCTATTCGAACACGCACACGTTCGCCATAAGTCCGCACTCCAAGCAGGGATTAAGCGAAGCGGCTCTGCGCGGTAAGTCGGTGTTCCTGGATGAGCAGGTCGGCTGCGCGAAATGCCACTCCGGTCCGCTGTTCACTGACTCGCAGCCCGGTGCCGTTCGTCAGATGCACGACGTGGGGACCGGTAAGTCCGACCCGAGCGAAAAGATGGAACCCGCCTACGACACCCCGACCCTGCTCGGCGTCTACCGCTCAGCCCCGTACCTGCACCACGGGAAGGCGAAGACGCTGGAAGAGATGCTCACCACTCTCAATCCCGACGACCTGCATGGCAAGACCAAACACCTGACTAAGGATCAGATCGCCGACCTGGTCGAGTACCTCAAATGCCTGCCGTATGAAGATCCGATTCCAGCTGCGAAGAAGGCCGGGCTGGTGCAGGTGCGGGGGAGTGAGCCGGGGAAGTGAATGTGATGTCGACGATGGGGGAGTGTGGCCTCAATTGTTCACCGAGCGATGCACCTGACTTTACGGCGACCTTGATCCTGTGCGTCTTGGCGTGAACTCTTCCGCCTGATTCCGGCGTCAGTTCATCGATGAGCGGTTCGTTTCTCGGTCCGCTCCCGAATCCTGGACTTCAATGTCTCGATCGACGCATCCGGGATCGAGGCGATTAGCTTGCGGGTGTATTCGTTCTGGGGGGCGGAGTAGATCAGGTCAGACGGCCCGAACTCGACGATCTTTCCGGCGTTCATCACCGCCATCATGTCGGACATGAACTTGACCACGCTCAGGTCGTGGCTGATGAAGAGATAGGTCAGGCCGCGCGTCTCTTGCAGGTGCTTGAGCAGGTTCAGCACCTGGGCCTGCACCGAGACATCGAGCGCCGAGACCGACTCGTCGCAGATGATGAACTCCGGCTCAGCGGCGAGGGCGCGCGCGATCGAGACCCGCTGTCGTTGACCGCCGGAAAACTCGTGCGGGTAGCGGTCCAGATGCACGGCGTCGAGGCCGACTTCGCTCAACAGGGCTGCGGCCTTGTCGCGGCGGTCACGGCGATTCGTGCCACGCTGGTGAGCCTGCATGACATCAGTCAGCATCGCCGACACGGTCAGTCGCGGGTTCAGCGAGCTATAGGGGTCTTGGAAGATGTACTGCACCTTCCCGCGAAAGTCGTGCAGCCGCTGGCCCCGGAGTTGTGTGATGTCCTCCCCGGCGTACGTCACATGCCCCCCGGTCGGTCGCACCATCTGGACCAGTGCCCGCCCGGTGGTGGTCTTCCCGCAACCCGATTCGCCGACCAGCCCGAGTGTCTGTCGTGGGTAGACCTCGAATGAAATCCCGTCGACCGCTTTGATGTGACCCACGGTGCGGCGGAAGAGCCCGCGCTTGATCGGGAAGTAGACCTCCAGGTTCTCGACAACCAGGATCGGCTTCTGGCCCGGCGCGACCACTTGAGCATCCTGCGGTAGCCCGCGCGCCGCCTCGCCGGTGATCTTAACATTCGGGTGATAGAGACGACCGCGCCCCACCGAGGTCAGCTCGCGGAACTTCGCCGGGTCGACGGTCTTCTCGGTGAGGGTCCAGCCCGACTCGGTGTCCCCGGCGACCTCCATGAAGTCCCCGACCGTCGGCAAGTGGCGGTACGGCGTGTCGAGTCGCGGACGGCAGGCGAGCAGCCCCTTCGTATATGGGTGCTGAGGAGAGAGAAAGATCTTCTCGACCGGCCCGTACTCGACGAGCTTCCCGCGATACATCACCGCCACCTCATCCGCAATCTCGGCGATCACCCCGAGGTCGTGCGAGATGAACAGGATCGACATCCCCCGCTCAGCTTGCAGCTTGGCCAGCAGGTCGAGAATCTGCCGCTGAATGGTGACATCGAGCGCGGTCGTCGGTTCATCAGCGATCAGCAGTTCGGGGTTGCAGGCGAGTGCCATCGCGATCATCACCCGCTGCTTCTGGCCGCCCGACATCTCGTGCGGGTAGCTGTGAAGGCGGGACTCGGGGTCGGGAATGCCGACCTCGGTGAACAGCTCGATCGTGCGCTTCGTGGCCTCGGCTTGCGAGACTTTCTTGTGCAGGCGGATGACCTCGATCACCTGCTCCCCGACCGTGAACACCGGATTGAGTGAGGTGCCCGGCTCCTGGAAGATCATGCTGATCTCGCTGCCCCTCAGCTTCCGCATCTCGCGTTCGGGAAGTTTTACTAAGTCCCGACCGAGATAGGAGATCGTGCCGCCCACGATCTCCGCCGAGGCCGGGGGCAGCAGTCGCAGAATGCTCAGCGAGGTCACCGACTTCCCCGACCCCGACTCGCCGACGACGCCAATCGTGTGCCCCTTCTTGAGGGTCAGCGTCAGATCATCGACTGCCTTGACCACCCCGGAACCGCCGTGGAAGTAGGTCTTGAGGCCATCGATTTGCAGCAGAACATCGGATTCCATTCCGGCTTCTCCGTGGTTGATGTCGCTCGTGGTTCAACGCCAGTTTTCGGAAGTCTCTACCGCCGACCGATCCGCTGCCGACTGGCGACATACGCCCCCAGCGCCTTGTGGTAGGGCTCAGCTGTCGTCAGCTTGACGTAGTCGATCCCCGTGTGTCCGCAGATCTGCTTCATCTCTTTCAGGAACTCCTGATACTGTTGCAAGTAGGTCGATCGCAGCCGGTGTGGGTCGACCAGAATGCGGTGTGTGTCGAGTTCCAAGCTGCGAAACAGAGTCGGCTTGTTGAACGGGAAGTCCTCTTCCTCGGGGGCCACGACCTGCACGAGGACCACTTCATGATTGGCGTGGCGGAATTGCTTGAGGGCCTTCCCGAGAGATTCGATGTTGTCAAAGAAGTCGCTAATGATGATGAGCAGGCTGCGACGCTTGAGGGTCGGAGCGATCTTCTCGAAGACACTGGATAAGCTGGTCTCGTTGCCGGTCTTCATGGTCTCCAGCGTCTGGGTGATCCGCTGGAACGTCATGCGGTTGGTCGAGGGCTCGATGCGTTCGCGGATGTCGGTGTCGAAAGTAATCATCCCCACCGCATCACGCTGCGAGACGAGCAGGTATCCCAACGAAGCGGCGATCGCTCGGGCGTAGTCGAACTTCTTCAGCGTGCTCTCGCCATACCCCATGCTGCCGGAACCATCCACGAGCAGGTACGCCCGCAGGTTGGTTTCCTCCTCGTATTCCTTGATGTAGTACTTGCCGGTCTTGCCAAAGGCCCGCCAGTCGATGTGGCGGATTTCATCTCCCGGATAGTATTGGCGATGCTCGACGAACTCGACACTGGAGCCTTTAAACGGGCTCTTGTGCTGCCCAATCATGTATCCTTCGACGACGAGTCGGGCAATGAAGTCCAGATGCCCGAACTTCGCCAGAGCGGTCGGGTCTTCGAGCGGAACAGATTTCAGATCGGTACTCATCGCAGCCAGTTCTCCCCGAGGAACCGGCCATTGTGACAGTCTCATTGACTCAGGGGAATGGAACTGGTCGGAAAGTTTGGCCAGTGGAGCAGACATTCCTGTCTGCCTTGCGGCTGAAGACCATTGATGAATCTACTCTAGTGTCCGCAGCCACCGCCGGTCCCACAGCCACCACCGCCGGTCCCACAGCCACCACCGCCCGACCCACAGCCACCACCTGATGAGGGCTGACTGACAAGTCCCTCGGCATCGACGGGTTGGACTTCGATGATCCCGAACCCGCTGGCCGCAGCTTGAATGGCCAGACGGGTACATTCCGGCCCGCGATCATTCAAAACGTAGAGCACCAGCTTCGACCCATCGAGTGTACGTTCGATATCAATGACCTGGAGGTCGATGCTCCATTCCGTGATGCGACTAGTCCATTCGGGAAACTCGGCAGCGGCTTTCTCAGCCTCGCGGTGGGCTGCCGCAAGGTCATCGCGATTCGCAGAGCGGAGGATCGTAAAGGCCGCCGGGTGTTCAGACTCGGAGCGAACGTCCCCGAGGATCTCGCCAATCTGCTCTCCACGATGAGTCTCCAGGACGACACGATCCCCGCGCTGCGGACGCGCGAGCCCCTCTTCGAGCCGGCACCTCGCGACTTCGGGCACCGCGCCATATCGAACTAGGAAATCGCGATTGGTGTTGGGGGCAACCATGGGGAGAGGTTCTCGGTGGTCAGTCAGCATCTGTTGTGAGTCAAGGCTACACGATTCTCACGACAATGATAGGGGTAACCTGTCCACGGGTTACAACACGGGTGTAGGAGCGGATTGTGGCATTTCTCTTTTCGTTGGATTTCAGGCGGTTTGCCAGTAGTGGTCCCACTGGTCACTGTAGGCGAGGCTGCACAGGCCGGCCATGCGGTTGACGCGGGCGACGCGCCAGCGGGCGGCGTTGGCTTTGAGGCGGCGACCGATGAGGTTTTTGCAG
>JAYSUV010000444.1:0-11147 GCA_043718945.1 Planctomycetota bacterium | reverse complement strand
TGTTCTCGGGGGAGACCAGAAGCTGCATTCGGCATCTGAGTGTTGCGACAACATGAGGCTACAGAGAGAATGCTCCCCCTTCAATCCCTCTTGTGCCTGCGTCGCCCAGAAAGCCAACGCGATGTCTGGGCCATCCCGCCATTGGAATTCAATCGGCCCCATCAATTGGCCGGTCGAGTCGGTCGGCGAGTGGGCAACAAGTGGCCCAGACCGCCGTCCATGCCAATCACTTGCCCGGTGATCCAATCATTCGCCGGATCGAGCAGCCACACGACCAGCGAGGCGATTTGCTCGGGCTCACCGAATCGACCCAGCGCGTGCATCTCCTTGGAGGCCGCAGCTGCCAGCGGGCTGTCCCAAATCCGCTTAGTCAACTCTGTCCGCACCAGGCCGGGGCTGACAACATTCACCCGGATATTCGACGGGGCATACGTCGCAGCTGCGGAACGGGCGAGGCCCATGACGCCCGCTTTAGCGGCGGCGATGGCCTCGTGATTCGAGATGCCGATTTCAGCAGCTGCGGAGGCAAAGAGAACCACTGGTCCCCCAGACTCGCGCATGAGCTTGCCCGCCGCGCGGACAGTGGCAAACGCAGTGAAGAGATTTGTCTCCATCACGTCACGAAACTCTTGGTCAGAAGTAATGTGCGCGGGCTTCAACAGTACAGACCCGATGCAATTCACGATCCCGAGCAGCGGGCCATGCTCCGCTGTCATCGAAACCAGAGCCGCTTCGAGCGAGGCCGACTCGCGCGGGTCGAACGTCTGCCACGGATGGCCCAACTCCTGACCCAGTCGTTCGAGCTTCTCCGCGTCGCGTCCGAGGAGTAACACCGTCTGGCCCGCGCTCACTAGTCGGCGAGCGACAGCCGCCCCGATGGTCCCCGAGGCTCCCAGAATGGCGATCGATCCCATGTGCTAAATCCCTTGACTCGGGGCGGACTACATTCTCTGGAAGACCAAGTAGGTCACGATCACGGCGCGACCCGTCCAGGCAACAGTCCGAATCCAGTTCGAACGCACCAAGGCCCGGACTTGCCCCTCATCGTACCCGGCCAAGAGCTGCTGGTGGAGCGGCATTTGCCACAATGCAGTCGCTAACCAAACCACGACCAGTAACCCGCATGAGGCCCAAAACACCCACGAGACACGGAGTTGAGCATCTTGGTCCAACAGCAACGCCGCTGTCACGACCTCGATCAACATCAAGGGCCCAACCACCAGCGAGGTACTCGCCTGATGTTTTTGAGAGTACCCCAAGAACCCCTCGCGCCCGACCAGTTGCATCAAGGGGTAATGCACGACCTGGACAAACCAGATCAACCCGGTCATGCACCAGGTCGCACTCAGATGAGCCAGTAACACCAAACGACTATCCACGCCGGGACACTCCCTCGGCAGCGACCGGCTGACCGGGAATCGCACACGTCTTTCCCAAACAACGGCCCGTCAATCGGAGACGGTTGCGGGCGAAGATCCGGTAGCCGATGTCCATCAGCTGCGAAATCACCGGCAGCCGAGTCACCCACACCACGGGGCCGAACCCCACCACCGAATAGAGCCGTCGGAACACCTCGATGCCTTCAATCCAAGTGCCATCAGGCAGCCGCCCTTGGATGCGGGCCATCAAGTCCTCGTAGGTCTTGCCGAGCGCCTCCGCCGAAAACTCAGCTACGTCGATGTCAGTAAACCGAATTCGCTTCTGGCGATCCCACCGGCGGAGCATGTTGATCTCGCGCAGACACAGCGGGCAGCCCCCGTCGAAGAAAACCTCAACGGCGAACTCGTCCGTGGCGTGATGGGGGGCAGTGGGATTCATGATTCGGCTCGGTCAGTCAGGCGAGAGGCCGATGGAAACGACCTCGCCAGACTTCCGAAGTCTCTTGGGAAGCGAAGTCTGGCCGTCTGGCCGGGTCGTCGTGGTGTTCCATTGGTGGAACCGCAGTTTAAGGATAGCCTTAACTGCTCTCGCACACCGTCGAGTTAGAAACTGTCAAAGACCCCACGTTGCCGTTTCCATGAAGATTCCGCTCCAGCGTGGGCTAAAGCCCACGCTACAGGGACTTTTTCGGACGGGTCAACATGGCCCTACTTAAACGCAAAATCCCCCGGCAGGGGCAGGTCGTGCATCGACCGTAGACCGAACAGCTCCAGAAAGCGGGGGGCGGTCTCGTACTGGATGTCGGTGTGATCGCCCCGCTTCAGCTGGATCAGTTCGCGGCGGAGCAGTTGGCGGACGACGGAAGACGTGCCCTCTCGGCCCAGCCCTTCGAGGTCGGCCTCCGACACGGGTTGCGAGTAGGCGATGAACGCCAGCAGTTCGAGCACTTCCTGGCTCAGCTTCACCTCGCGGGGACCGAAGCCGTACACGCGGTGCCGGACCTTTTCGAACTCGCTGCGCAGTTGCATACGATACCCGCCCTCGGTCAGTTCAATGCGATAGGGGCGGCATTCCGCGTCGTAGAGTTCGTTGAGTTCGTCGATCATCCGCAGCACGTCCTCGCTGCTGGTACTGCCGGAGAGGACATCGGCCAGCTTGCGGGAAGGGAGCGTCATGCCGCCGACGAACAGCAGAGCTTCGAGCACCTGCCGCGAGGTGACCGTCGGAGCCGTCGCCTCAAGGGGAGTGCTGGAGAAGAACGACTGCTTGGGGGGCGGGAGCAGACCTGCGGGGAGCGGAGCGAGTGGCTGGACATCGGGATCGGCTTCGAGTTCCGGTTCGCCGACCGCCTCGGCGACCGTGGCGTCGAGCGTGTCGAGTGACTCCAGAGCCTGTTGATAGGCCGCCTCGATATCGTCGAGGCTCCAGGCGTCTCCCTCGTCATTGGGAGCCGGTGCGTTGAATTCCTCGCCGTCCGCTTCGGTGACCGAGGACGGCGCGACGACCACGCGAAATGGGAGCGAGGCGGGTAGATCGTCCGACATCGGGGCCTCCTTGTTTCACGAGTGAGCGGCACGGCGCTAGCCGCCGGTTCTTCATCCGTAAAGCGGCACAGGGGAACCGGCGGCGAGCTCCAAGCCGCTCACAGGCCACCCACCCGCACCGGAAATTATCCCGTCCGGCCATTTCTGCCCAGATCAATGTGGACGATTCGGGAGTTCTGAGCCGAGAGCAAGAAGGCACACCGAGCAGTCATCGGCGAACTCGAATTGGACACCAACCTCCCGACTCCCCTTGACCCAATCCCGGCAATGGACAGAATCCTCCCCTCTCCACTGGATCGTCCTTCCGTTCGAGCCTGCATGCGCCCGCTGATCACCGTCAGCTTGAGACTCCTCCTGCCTCACGCCAGCTTTATCGGCTGTGCGGATCTGAAGGTGCGGGATGCGGTCTGTTCCTCGACTGAGGTGACAGCCGGATCGCTATTCGCCGTCTTGCCCGGCACCACGCGGCACGGACGAGAGTTCGTCGTTGACGCGATCGCACGCGGGGCCACCTCGCTGCTGCTCGACCGCCCGCTGCCCGATTGTCCTCTGCCGCAGTGCGTCGTGCCGAGTGTGCGTGAGGCGTATGCCCGCTTGTGTCACGCGCTGTTTGCCCAGCCGACTCAGCATCTGGGCGTGGTCGGTGTCACCGGGACCAATGGGAAGACCACCACCACCTGGATGGTGCGGTCGATCCTTGAAGCCGCTCGCGGGCCCAGTGGGTTGATCGGGACGATCGAGACCAGCGACGGGATCGGACGCGCCCCAGCTTGCCTGACCACTCCCGGCAGTCGCGATCTGGCGCAGCTGCTGGCTTCGACCCGGCGGCATCTGGTGAAGTACGCCGCTCTGGAACTCTCCAGCCACGCCCTCGACCAGTGCCGGACCTCTGGGACTCAGTTGGATGTGGCGGTCGTGACCAACCTGACTCAGGACCACTTTGACTACCACGGGACGTTCGAGAACTACCGGCTGGCCAAGTCGCGGATCTTCGGTCATCTGAAGCGGGGCGGGGCAGCGGTCCTGAACGCAGACGACGAGGCGGCGATGTCTCTGCTGCCCATGACCGGTTCGTCTCAAGTCATTACTTACGGCCTGCATGCCGAGGCTCAAGTCCGGGGCGAGATCGTTGATCAGAGCGTCGAGGGAACTCACTTTCGAGTCACCGCTGGCACCGAGTCCGTGCTTTGCTTCACACCGCTGATCGGACAGTACAACGTCTCAAACGCTCTGGCCGCGATCACCAGTTGTCGTCAGCTGGGATTGAGCCTTTCGGAAATGGTCCCCGGCCTCGAACGGCTCTCCCTCGTTCCGGGTCGGATGCAGCGGGTCAATCGTGGTCAGGCGTTCGAGGTCTGGGTCGACTATGCCCATACCGAGGACGGGCTGCGCGGGGCAATCGCCGCCGTGCGACCACTTGTCTCGGGCCGATTGACGGTGGTCTTCGGAGCCGGAGGAGACCGCGACCCGAGCAAGCGAGCCCCGATGGGACGAGCTGCAGAATTGGCCGATCATGCGATCGTGACGAGTGACAACCCCCGCTCGGAGTGTCCTGCGGCGATCGCTCAGCAGATCGTCTCGGGGTGGCCCGGTGAATGTCGCGTGGGCTTTAGCCCACGCCTTTCGGTAGACTCTTCGCTCGCGTGGGCTAAAGCCCACGCGACGGGGACATTTTCCGGATGTATCATCCTGGATCGCGAATCCGCCATTCAGCAGGCCATTCATGCGGCTGGTCCTGGCGATGGGGTACTGATCGCGGGCAAGGGACATGAGGAATTCCAGATCATCGGCTCAGAAAAGCGTCCTTTCCGTGATCTTGAAGTGAGTCTGGCAGCGATTGCCTCGCATCCCCAGCAGTCCCACGACTGGCCAAAGCCGCCGCATCTCCTGAAAGACCGTACCGCCGTTAAGGTCGACGAAATCCGTTAAGTCACGTCGCCGTCATGTTCGGCTTTCCTCTCTAAACGTTCATCTTCAATCGGGCGGCTAGACGACTGATCCAGTGCCGAGATTGTGCATTGGGACGGCACAGCTTCGAGACTGGAGTTTGTCCCGCCGGGAGATCGCCATGCAAGCGGTCACGTTTCGCGATCTGTCAAATGCTGTGCAGGGGCGGCCCATTGGGGTCATGCTGCAAGACGACACCTTCCTCCGTGTCGAAACCGACTCCCGTCGAGTGCGGCGCGGCGACCTATTTTGGGCCCTGCGTGGCCCGAACCATGACGGGCACGACCACTTCGCCGAAGCGGCCGAACGCGGCGCGGTCGCCTGCGTTGCCGAGCAGGGCCGTATCGACTCGCTGCCGCTCCCGACCATCGCCGTCAGCGACACCCGCTTGGCCTTGATCGACTTCGCCGCTTGGTATCGCACCCAGTTGAGTACCCGCATCATCGGGATCACGGGCAGCGTCGGAAAGACCTCGACCCGGCACATGCTTTATTCAGCGCTGTCGACGAAATTGCCCGGCACCGAAAGCCCCGGCAACTTCAATAACGAGATCGGCGTCCCGCTGAGCCTGCTCGGGATCGGACCGCAGGACCAGTTCGCGGCCATCGAGTTGGCCGCCTCGCGCTCGGGCGACATCGCCGACCTGACGCGGCTCGCTCGCCCCGAGATCGGCGTCATCACCCACGTCACTCCGGCCCATCTCGCCACCTTCGGGAGTCTCGCAGAGATCGCCCGCACCAAGGGCGAACTGCTCGACTACTTGCCCGAGAATGGATTGGCGGTCCTCAACGGCGACAACGAGTACGTCCGCGACATGGCCTGCTTCGCGCGCTGCAACGTCATCCTCGTCGGCACGGGCGACAGCTGCGACCTGCGAGCGGAGCATGTGCGGTCCGAGAACGGGCTGATGCGATTCGAGGTCGAGGGACACGAGTACGCGGTGCAGACTCCCGGCACGCACCTCATCACCTCGGCCCTCGCCACCATCGCGGTGGGTCGCGAGTTCGGCATGACCAGCGACGAGATCGCCGCCGGGTTGAGGGAGTTCCTGCCCGTGCCCGGTCGTTGCCGCTCTGTCCCGGTCGGCGAGTGGACCGTGATCGACGACACCTACAACGCCAGCCCCGCCTCGATGGCCGCCGCGTGCGACGTGCTAAAGCACTGGCAGGGTGCGACCCGCCGCATCCTGGTCACCGGCGATATGCTGGAACTCGGGGCGGATGCCGTGGCCTTTCACGAGAGCCTCGGGCGTCAAGCCGCAGCTGCGGGTGTCGACGGGTTGATCTCGATCGGCCAGCACGCTCCCGATGTCCTGCGAGCGGCGCGGCAAGCGGGAATGCCGGGCGGCTGCCTGGCCCAGATCGCTGCTGGAGAGATCGCCGATATGCTGCTCGATTGCTGGCTGGAGCCAGGTGCCGTCGTGCTGGTCAAAGGCTCGCGGGCCATGCGGATGGAGACGATCGTCGAGCAGATCCGCGACCTCGCCGCCTCGCGAGTGGTCACTGAAACGCCGATTCGCCGCGCGGCTTAAAATCCGTGAGCGGCACGGCGCTCGCCGCCGGTTCTTCTGAGTGTGGCTCGTTGGGGAATCGGGTTCTGGTGGGAGAACGGTGAGTGGAACCGGCGGCGAGCGCCGTGCCGCTCACGGGTTAGGGCACTATGCCGAGCCTTCCGCTGCTGGCAATGAATCGATCCGCTCGGTCAACGTCTCGTCCCGCAACGGCTTCTCGACGAACGTTCCCGGCTTCAGCTGCGGGCCGGTGCGGTGGGCGTCGAGGATTTTCTGGAGGCGCTCGGAGTCCATGACCTCGACCTCGATCAGCTCCTTGGTGATTTGATCGAGGACCGCGCGGCGGCTGCGCATGATCTCGCGGGTGGTTTCCATGCACTCGTCGACGATGCGTTTGATTTCGAGGTCGATCTCTCGCATGGTCTGTTGCGAGTGGGTACTTTCGACGGATGAAATCGAGCCATATTGGAACGGTGAGCGTCGCGTGTCGCTGTAGTTGACCCGGCCCATCTTGGGGCTCATACCGTATTCGGTGACCATGCGGCGGGCGGTGTCGGTGGCTCGTTCGAGGTCGTTTCTGGCTCCGGTTCCGACTTCTTGGAACGTCGCTTCCTCAGCGGCGATGCCGCCGAGCATGACGCAAATCTGGCTGACCAGTTCGGACTGCGTGATCATGTGCTTGTCATCTTCCGGACGTTGCAGCATGTAGCCGAGCGCTCCGAACCCGCGCGGGATGATCGAGATTTTGTGGACCGGATCGGTGTTCGGCAGGCTGCTCGCCACGAGTGCGTGGCCGGACTCATGGCACGCCAGCCGCAGCTTCTCATCGTCTTTGATAATACGGCTGGTCTTTTCGAGCCCGATGCTGACGCGCTCGACGGCCTCTTCCAGTTCGACCATCGTCACGGCGTCTTTGTTCTTGCGTGCAGCCAGGAGTGCCGCCTCGTTGACGAGGTTCTCCAGGTCGGCTCCGACAAAGCCGGGAGTGATCTTGGCCAGGTTGGTGAGTTTGACATCGTCGGCCATCTTGACCCGCGTCGAGTGGACCTTCAAGATCGCCTCGCGGCCCTTGTAGTCGGGGCGATCGACCAGCACATGACGATCAAATCGGCCCGGTCGCATGAGGGCCGGGTCGAGGGTTTCGGGCCGGTTGGTGGCCCCCATCACGATCACGCTCTGGTCGGAGGCAAATCCGTCCATCTCGACCAGCATGGCGTTGAGCGTCTGGTCCCGCTCATCGTGCCCGCCTGGCATCCCACTGCCGCGGACCTTGCCGATGGCGTCGAGTTCATCGATGAAGATGATGCTCGGGGCCTTTTCGATCGCCTGGGCAAACATATCGCGGACACGCGCCGCTCCGACGCCGACGAACATCTCGACAAAGTCCGAACCCGAGAGGCTGAAGAACGGCACCCCCGCCTCTCCGGCGACCGCCTTGGCCAGCAGTGTCTTCCCCGTGCCTGGCGGCCCGACCAGCAACACCCCGCGCGGGATGCGCCCGCCGAGAGCCTGGTACTTGGCAGGCGTCCGCAGGAACTCCACGACCTCGCGCAGCTCCTCCACCGCCTCATCAATCCCCGCCACCTGATCGAATGTGATCCGGGTTTCCTCGCCCTCGAACAGCTTCCCGCGACTGCGACCAAAGGACATCGCGGTCCCTGGTCCGGTCATGCGGCGGAAGAAGAAGATCAACGCTCCCAACGTCATCGCCATCATCAAGAGCGTCATCACCGAGGACCACTCGGTGACCGGCTTTTGGCCGTGGACGGTGATTCCGGCTTTGTGCAAGGAGTCGTTGAGCTTGTCGAGCGACTGCTCGGGGAGTGCCCCAATGCTGACGTGTGACCGGGTAATGGTTTCAACGGCATCGGCAGAGGGTGATGTCGTACGCAACGGCCACGGTCTCAGACTGGTCCGCACCGGCTCGGGGCGGTCCTGAAACGTGATAAATGATCGCCCGAACTGTAGCTCGTAGACGTTGTAGGAGGTGTATCGCCCCGACTCAACACCCGTGCGGAACTCGCCAAAGCTGATTTCCTCGCCGAGCCGCTGCGTGGCTAACCAGTACCAGCAAAAGGAGATCAGCACTCCCGCCAAAATCACGTACCAGAACCCCAGGCTGGAGTGCCGCTCCGGAGTGCGTTTAGGTTCGTTGGGGGTGGGCTTCTCAGGACTGGCCATGCAAACTCCGGGGACAACATCAACGGCGGGGGGCATGGACTCGCAAGGAACCCGTGCCCCAGACAGTCACTCTATGCCTCTCGGGAGAGTGGGTCAATCTCTGGTGACTTTTGGGGACCGGTCGGTCTGTCTTAGCCCGCCGCGCCAGCAAGGGGCTCTGGTGCGAGGCCCTTGCTGGCGCAGCGGGCTGGCATTTGGTGCAATTGGCACCCCGCAGTGGCGGTAGGCATTCCGATTCAGTGATACAACCCCTGAAGGCGCTCGTGCCTCGTCAACGCGAAGTCATGGGGTTGCGGGCTGCCAGTTCGGGAGGGCGAAGCTCCTGCTGAGCCGCGAGTCAGGGACGACGTTTTCTCGCGCGAGCGGCTCGGCAGGAGCCTCGCCCTCCCACAGGAGGCGAGCCCCCAGTTTTAGCGTGGGCGAGGCACTAGATTCTGGCCATACAGGTCTGTATGCAGCATGTCATTTCGCGACCGATATTGAGGCGTAAAACATCTCACTCCGACTCGCGTGTCAGATCCTTCGTAATGACACATCGCAAGAGTTCCGTCAGATCAAGCTCGGAGGAGCGGTCCTCGAACCGCAGTTCGATCTCGAGCGCCCACAACGGGATCCCCCGCAGGCTTGAGCTGGGAATCTTGACGAGATCCTTGTGAGTGGTCAGCAGGCAATCAGAATTGTGTGACTTGGCCCACTGGCCAAGCGACTCGCAGTCGCTTGGCTGGTAGGCGTGATGGTCCGGGAAGTTGCGAAAGCGGTCATCGGGAACGGCGACTCCACAGCTGGTCAGTGTGCGGCGGAATCCCAGCGGGTTGCCGATCCCGCAGAAGGCAGCGGCTCGTTGCAGACGCAGCTGCTCCAGGGTGCGGAACTCCCCCAAGGCGTTGATGAGTCGCGTCGGTTGGAAGGTACTCATCACCACGGGAGCGGGGGTCCAGCGGCGAATTGTATCGAGTATCCCCTGTCGAGACTCCTCATCGATTTGGTCAGTGCGTGTCAGCAACACACAGCTGGCCCGGTGGAGAGAGCGGAGTGGCTCGCGGAGCAGCCCGCGTGGGAACTGATGCCCGAAGCCCCACGGGTTGAGGCAGTCGATCAGGACTAGATCGAAGTCGCGGGCGATGCGTCGGTGCTGGAAGGCGTCGTCGAGGACGAGGACACTCGGGCGGGAGGGGTCGCTGGCACTGGTCAGTTCGCGGGCAGCGGCCACTCGATCGGGGTTGAGAAGATGCGGGACGCCGGGGAGAAGTTGGTCGAGGACTCGCTTCTCATCATTGGTCCCGCCCTGCCCGCCGTAACCGCGACTGATAATGGCGGGAGTGGCTCCGATGGATTGCAGAGTACGGACGACCCACGCGACTGTCGGCGTCTTTCCAGTGCCCCCGGCTGTCAGGTTTCCGACGCTAATCACCGGGACCGGGATGCGAGCTTGCAGTCGCCAACCCCGATCAAACAGCTGATTGCGGAGTGACATCGCCCCGGCGTAGAGCGGCTCCAGAAGTGAGAGTCCCGCACGGCACCCGGAGGCGACTAGCCCCAGACGCCGACCGGAGACGATCTCCATCCAGTGGGACACTCCGGAGGGGTTCGAAGGCTGTTCACGGTCGGAACTCATGGCCGCGATGCGCTCTCCATGCCGAGAGACCGCAAGAAGTCGAGCGAGTAAATTCCCGTATTATGTCCGTCGCTGAATCCGATGGCGTAAGCATAGTTCCCCAGCGGTCGCATCCCCGAGGCCCGCAGCGGTTGTGTCTCTGCCAGTGTGAGAACCGGGAGCAAATCCCAGCTGCCGGGAGTGCTGGCTTTGGCGGGCGGAGGTGCTTGAGCACAGGTCGCACACGGGCAGCGATCGCGCAGCTCGCGCCAAGTAACGCGGTGAACTGCCCCATCGGCCCACTCGAGGGTCAGGGCCTCGGCATCTCCACGGAGATGAGACAACGCGATCATGCGAACTTCCGGGAAGTGGAGAGCATTTGTGATCCGGAAGACTCCGGATGATGGCAAGTATATCAAATCCGTGGAGTGGATTGAGGTCAGAGTCTTCGCATCGCTAAAGCCCACCGGTTGCCACCGGTGGGCTTTCACTTCAGAACTGTGACCACTCTCTCAATGATCAAGGAGCATGTCGAGGTTTCCCTCCACATGCTCCTGGTCGCATTTCAGTAGGCCACTGCGGGGTGCGGTCGAACCATGAGTCTTGGTCGCGAGGCTGTCTACACCGTGACCGTGTCGTAGGTCTGGGTCGGCTGGGCGACCTTGCGATAGCCGATATCGCGGATGACTTCGAGGACTTCGCTCCAGGTCGGGAACTGGCGACCGCTGCGACGCTTGTAGTCGTCCATGGCCTTCATGAATTCGACTTCATCGGGGCGGTAATCGCGTTCACAGGTTGTCGGGTCGATCTGACGTCGGCGTTCGACTTTGCGACGCTCGGGGCCAGTGAAGGCCTGTTCCTCGACGACTTGGAGAGCTCGACGTTCTTTCGTGGTCTGGCGGCGACTGACGATCAATTCACTCGGGGCTTCCAATGTTTTGGTTGCCATGAACACACACACCTTTCGGGGGAAAAAGGAGAATTCAATCGG
>JAYSUV010000443.1:0-35470 GCA_043718945.1 Planctomycetota bacterium | reverse complement strand
CCCAAGAAGCCGTCGCTGCACCTCACCCCTGAAGAAACCCAGCAATTGGAGCTGTTGGCAGAGGCACAACTGCTGACGGCTTAACCAAAACTCAGGTTAGGCGGTCGCAGCGATGAGTGACAGTGCTTGGTGGTGATGCCACCCGATCCAGTTTCGAACTTGGTCGTCCCCCAAGCCTGCTTAGCTCTTGCCGCATTGGAAGCATTGTTCGATACGGTGTTCGGCCTTGGCCAGGCGGGCGAACTGTTAGGAGGCGTGTCGACATCCGCATTCGAGAGATAACAGTCGTATTGATAAGTCCCGACTGACTGCGGGGCACGGGTGATAATTCGAGCAGATTCAGAATTGGTTTGCCGGAAAGGCAGACAGGAATGTCTGCCCCACTGATGAGTGACACAGACATTCCTGTGTGTGCGAACTGAAGACAGATTCTGAATCTGCTCGAGTATCTCATCCGGTCCGTATGCGGGCTTGAACGAGACAATGAATGACCTCGGTGAGCAGCCGCACCTTGTCGCAGTTCGCTATGAGAATCGCGTCATTTCATTCGAGAAAGTACGATCGTCGCAGATCGCCAGCCCGCTGCGCCAGCAAGGTTTCTGGCTCGCAGCCCACAGCTGGCACGGCGGGCTGGCAGTGAAAGCTCCGGCTCACGGGCGAGGCAGCGGGGTCTTTCTTCAAGCTCGTCAACCGGCCTGGTGCCCAACACACTGGCCGCATCGAAGTGGGTGAATGCAATCCGGAGAGTCTGCTGCAGGATCAGACCGGAATGGTGAATCCTGGTGAGACTCGTTGGTTTGATTCGTTCGCGAACCCATGGCCCACGTTTCGTGTCCGAGAGCTGAGGTGGGCAGGGGGGCGTGCGCTGCGTATCATTCCACTGGCCCTCACTTCACTGGCCCTCACTTCACTGGCCCGTCGAGAAACCGGGCCTCGTCACTGTTTCTCACTCATTCAGTTCCGGGGCGTCGACCTCGTGCAACATGAATCCGTCGGATAAGCACAAACCGTTTGACAAGTCGAACGACAAGATGCGGCGGCGCATCATCTTCGAGGCGGCTCGCTTAATGTACTCGCGCCGCGAGTCGGAGTATTACACCGCAAAGATGAAGGCGGCTCGCAAGATCTGCGGCGGCTGGGTCAAGCCGAGGGATCTCCCCTCGAATGCGGAGATCCGCGAGGAGATTCTGAAGTTCGCTCACCTGTACGAGGGGGAGAACCGCCTCAAGAATCTGCGCGAGATGCGGATGACCGCGCTGGGGGTCATGCGGCTGCTCAAGAAGTTCAAACCCCGGCTGATCGGCAGCACGCTGACCGGGCATGTGCGCCGGGGGAGCGACATCGACATCCATGTGTTTGCCTCGACAGCCGAAGCGGTGACCGGAGCGCTCGATGAGGCGGGGCAGGTCTACGAGGTCGAACACAAGCGGGTCCGCAAGCATGGTGAGGAACGCCTCTTCACCCACATTCATGTGCAAGGGCCGTTCGAGATCGAGCTGACGCTCTACCCACTCGACAAGGCTCGACTCGTCTTCAAGAGTTCGATCACGGGCCAGGCGATCGAGCGGGCGACGATCTCTCAGCTCGAACAGTTCCTCGCAGCCGAGTACCCCGATGAGGAACTCGACCACATCGCCCCAACTGGCGAGGAAGTCGACCGGTTCACCGTCTTCCGGTCGCTGCTGGTCCCGATGGCGGGCGTCTCACAAAGTCGCAAGCACCACCCCGAGGGCGATGCCCTCTACCACAGCTTGCAGGTCTTCGAACTGGCCCGCGATGAACTCCCGTATGATGAGGAGTTTCTACTCGCGGCCCTGCTGCATGACATCGGCAAGGCGATCGATCCGCTCGATCATGTGCGGGCGGCGCTGGAAGCGCTGAAAGGGTTTATCACCGACCGCACGCACTGGCTGATCGAAAACCACATGGAGGCTCACAAGCTCTTTGATGGGACAATCGGGGCCCGCGCCGAACGTCGGCTCCGCGAGCACCCCGACTTTGCGGAACTGGAACTCCTGTCAAAGTGCGACAAGGGCGGCCGCCAGCGCGGGATGCAGGTGCCGGATCTGGAGGAAGCTCTCGATTACATCAAGGACATGGCGCGGTTGTATGGGTAGGTGACACTCCACGCGGACGAGATCGCGACGTACGACAGACTTCCGAGTCCATCGCGACACTCATGTTTTCCACACGGACGGACGAGGACATCCGTCCTACGACTGAATACGGCCCGCGAGAAGTATCAACGCTCCCATCAACGACATCAGAACGCCCACGAAGATGTCCTTGCCAACTCTCCGGGGATGGCCGGATTCAGACCGAGGACTTCTCCGCGTCATGGTCCCGGGCGATCGTGCGTTGCTCGATTCGAGAGTCATACCAAGCCACGGTGATGACGATCACCACTCCCAGGATCAACCCAACAGCTGCACCCTCTGTCAGACCGAGTCCCAGTCCGACCTGGACTGGATTGAACACGTCATCGGGCCGAATATGCAACACCGCCCGGTAATAATCCGGGGCCAGCACAGCCAAGACGTATCCGGCCAACGCCCCCAGTCCGGAAAATCCGAAGCCACTGGCCATGGTGATCACGAACCCACGAAGGACTGTCATGTATCGTCTCTTACGCGAAACCCTCGGACTGACCACTGAAAACTGACGACTGAAAACTTCCCTACGCCACTCACTTCCCAAACTTCTCCAGCGCCGTCTGCTTAATCCCCTTCAGGTCGAGCTTTCCGGTCCCCAGGATCGGGATCTGGTCGACTTGGCAGAAGCTGTCGGCGGAGGGGAGCCACAGGTTGGGGAGGCCCTTCCCCTGGAGTTCCTTCAGGATTTCGTTCGGTGTTTTATCCAGGGCGGTATGCAGCACGATGAGCCGTTCCCCTCGGCTGGAATCGGGGACGGCGGTCACGGCCAGCTTGATTTCAGCGTCTTCTGAGTCGGGTTTTTCGACGATCCGGGTCAGGTGTTCCTCGATCAGGATATGCGGCACCATCTCCCCGCCGATCTTCGAGAACCGGCTCTGCCGACCGGTAATCTCGATGAACCCCTCGTCGTCGATTCGGCCATAATCTCCGGTGTTGTACCAGCCGTCCTTGATCATTTGGGCCGTCTTCTCGGGATGGTTCAGGTAGCCCTGCATCACGTTCGGCCCCTTAATCAGCAGTAGCCCCTCCTTCCCAATTCCCAAGTCGGCCCCGGTGTCGGGATGGACGACTTTCGCCGCCACGCCCGGCAGCGGACGCCCGACAGTGCCCAGTTTCGATCCGATCTGATGGGCGTCGACGGTCCGGTGGTCGGGGATGTTGACTGCAGCGACCGGGGAGAGTTCCGTCGTGCCGTACCCTTCGGAGGGGCGCACGCCGAACTTCTGGAAGAACTCCTCGGCCAGATCGAGTGGCAGCTTTTCGGCCCCGACGACGACCAGATCGAGATGGGCAAACTGCTCCTTCTCGATCCGTTTCAAGTACGTCTTGAGGAACGTCGGCGTTGCCATCAGGATCGTCGTCTTATGCTTCTCGGACAGCTTGCCGATGATCTTGGCGTCGAGCGGATTGAAGTGGTAGACCGCCTTCGGAGCGCAGCACGCGGGGAGCCACATCGAAGCGGTGTAGCCGAACGAATGGAAGAACGGCAGCACCCCCAGCAAGACATCGGTCGGCTCCAGATTTAGCAGCTGATCGACGGCGTCGACATTGCTGCCGACGTTGTGCTGCGAGAGCATGACCCCCTTGGGCTCGCCGGTCGATCCGCTAGTGAAGATGATCGACAGGATGTCGTCAGGCTTGATCTTGGTCAGGCCCAGCACCCGGTCGAGGATCGCTGCGGGCAGATACGACTGGACTGCCGCGATCCCTTTGTCGAGGCCGGTCATTTTCGCCTTGAACTCATCGACGAAGACCCACTCGGCCCCCACCAGCGTCATCGGCTTCTTTTCGAGAAAGCTTTTGGTGGTCAAGACGTGCTTGAGGCCCGCCTCCTTCACGCAGTAGTTCAACGTCTCTTCGGAGAGGGTGTAGTTGAGGTTGACGGCTGTCTTCCCAGCCAGCGCCACGGCCATGTTGGCCAGGAAGCCGCCAACCGAGGGCGGGATCAGCAGGCCGATCATCGTCTCGCCGGGCTGGAAGACCTCGCGCTCCATATACCGCCGCATCGCGAGTGAGGCGATCAGCGTCCGTCCGCCCGTCAACTCCATGCCCAGCGAATCGGCCACCTTGGGGCGCGAGCGATCTCGCTTGCAGCGGCGAATGAACTGCCGGACCGGAATCAGCTCGCGCGACTTGTCTCTTTCCACAGCTTCCACTCCCAGTTGTTGGACCGCTTGCCGCACCGCGTTAGCATCCTCGGGATGCTCGATCGGCTTTCCATATTGCACAGAGACCTGGTAATTCAAACGGGTCGGCCAGTTGCCGAACACTTTCCCTCCCCGGAAGCTGAAGAAGCTGCCCCACAACCCATGCAGGTAGGCGGGGATCACTGGGCAGCCGGTCCCGTCGACAATCTTCATCATGCCGCGCTGGAACTGTTGCAGTTGTCCCGTGCGCGTGATCTGGCCTTCGGCGAAGATGCAGACGAGATCGCCTTTCAGGAGGGCTTCTTTGGCTTGTTGCAGGGACTTAATCAACGCCCGTGGGCCTTCGGAGGCCTTGATCGGGATGACGCGCATGATCTCGCCGAACGGCTTCAGTATGGGATGTCGGGTGAAGTCGGCATAGATAATGAACCGGGCGATGCGGGAGCAAGTCCCCATCATCAGGACGCCGTCGACGAACGACACATGATTGACGACGATCAGCGCGCCCCCCTTCTCGGGGACATTCTCCCGGCCATGCACCTTCAGCCGGTAGAGCGTGTGCGACACCAGATACAGGAAGAACCGAAACGTCAGGTCAGGCATCAGCCGCAGCACGTAGATGAGCACCGGTATCGTGCCCAATCCGGCCACTGCGTAGATCGCCGTTGGAGAGAGTCCGAGTGTACTCCGCAAGAAGTGAAACAAGCCGAGCGACAGCAGGATGAACAGGAACGTGATGAAGTTACACCCCGCCAGAATCATCCCGCGTTGAGCCGGATCGCTGCGGTACTGCATGTAAGACTCGAGCGGGATATTGAACATCCCAGCTCCGGCCCCCAGCAAGAACAACGAACCACAACACAGGAAGAAGGAAATCTGCGAAGAGGCCGCCAAATGCGGGTCAACCATCGAGCCCGTGATGTACACCATGAACGAACTGATCATGATCCCCAGCGCCCCAAAGGGCACCAGCCCGAGTTCGACCTTACCCTCCGAGAGCAGACCCGCCAGCACGCTGCCTCCGCCCAGCCCAGCGACCAGCACCGCCAGCAGCAGGCCGATATTCTCCTTGGCGAGTCCCAGCACCTCGCCCCCCAGCGGGTCGACATTGACCTGAGCCAACGACGCCAGAAACCAGAAGAAGGCGATGCCAAACGTGGTCCGGACCAGACGGACATCCTGCCACAAAATCTTCAGTGCGGGGATGGTTTCCGTCAGCGGATTGACCTTCAGTGTGCAGTTCGGATTCCCGGGCACCAGCCGTGGAATCAACAGGCTCGTCAGCGTCCCCGCGATGCCGATCCCGACCAGAGCAATGGCCGCTGGCAGGAACGCCACCCAAGTGACTCCCCCCGCAGTGATCCCGTGCTTGACCACTCCATACAGCTGGAATCCGGCGGCCGCTCCGAGGGCACAGGCCACGACGGTCGCCAGTCCGACGAATCCGTTCCCCGCCGACAAATGCCGATGCGGCAGGATCTCGGGCATCGAGCCGAAGCGGGAGGGGCCGAACAATGCGCTCTGCGCCCCCATCAATCCGACCGACACGAACATCATCCAGACATGCCCCTGCACGATCATTAAGACCGCGAAGCCCATAATGACGATCTCGGCGACCTTCATCGTGACCATCACAGATCGCTTACTGAATCGGTCAGCCATTGACCCCGACAGCGGCATGAGAAATAGATACGGGAGCGTAAACGACACCCCGCCCAGAACCAGCATCAGCGTCTTCCAGGAGTCAGCGGCCTCCCCCGTCAGCCCGCCCAGCAGTCCGATCTGCTCGGCCACGCAGACCGACAGCCACCGCAACAGATTGTCGTTGAACGATCCCAGAAACTGCGTCAGCAACACCCCGATGAAGCCCGCACTCCAGAGCGGGCGGTGGTCTTCGGGAGTCTCAATAGGAGTGGAGTCGGTCATGCTCTGGAAGTCCTTTCCGGAAGCGACTGGCGGGAGGCTGCGGAATCGCAGCTCGAATGAGACGGCAGTATAAGGACATGCCCAACGCCTTGACGAGAGACACCAGCCCGGTCGATATTTCGACACACCGCGCTGAAGTCGACAGCCTTTCAGGAGTGTGCCTGGCTCTCTCTGCCGCACACCGAATGCAGGGTCTCAGCCGCAGAACAATGAATAGGTACACAGATCGCACAGATTTTCCCAGCGCAGCCTACCGGCCGCAACCAACATGGAAAACAGAGAGTTCGCTGCCAGTCCGCTCCCCCTTTGCGTCCTGGCGTCTTTGCGTCTCTGCGTTAAATTCTGAAATGTCGCGGTTCCAGTCGGACAGAAGATTTCAACGCAAAGGCGCAATGTCGCCAGGACGCAAAGGCGGAAGCTGGCAGCTCGGACCGATCATCCTCCGGATATTTGCGCAGCGCGCGAACATTCTTGACGTGAGTCGTACAGATTGGCAACAGGCTGTGGCAGCGACTGCGGGTGAGTGGTTGCATTCCTCCCCTCTGAATCTGTGGTGATCTGCGAAATCTGTGTACAAAACCTCGACCTCGGACGAGTCGAGCGGCCCAAGTGACCCACGCCGTGTGCCTCGCCATTCGCTGTCAGGCTGTCGGCTTCAAGACAGGCTCATTTTGTCCGATCGTGCGGGAGCCAATAAACTCTGGGATGTTCATCCATCGAATTCGGACTGACTGCCTGGCAAGCTGAGGAACTCATCACTTCGGCCTCAACCGTGCGCCGGGATCTCACGAATCCGGATGTGGCGGAACGCGACGGGGTCATTGTGGCCGAGGAAGCCCACACGACCGGTGGTGCGGAGGGCTCCGGGGTGTTCCTTGCCGTCCATCGCTCCCTGGCGAAGAGCCTCGTCCAGATTGCCCTCCACGATGACTGTCCCGTTCAAGCGGATCGTGATCTGGCGACCCACGCAGGTGATCTCCTGATCATTCCAGGCTCCGACCTCGCGCAGATAACCGCGTTTGGCGGGAATCAGGCCGTAGACCGATCCGTGGTACTGGTAGGGGGCGAGAGTCTTGTATTTCTGGGCGGTGTTATCGAGGATCTGGATCTCGATGCCTTCGGTGGCGACATGTCCTATGGCGGGGGCTCGAATCCCCACTCCGTTATTCCCACCGGGGGGGAGCCGAAACTCCAGACGCAAGGTGAAGTCGCCGTAGTCCTTCTCGGACAGGAGATTGCCCCCCTTGTCCGGCAGGCACTGAATCGCGCCGTCGACGACAGTGTATCCCTCGGTCGCCCCCGTCCAACCGGAGAGGGTCTTTCCATCGAAGAGTGAGATGAACCCCGACGCTTGCTCCTCTGCCGACAATTCTCCGGCTCCACAGATGCCCGACGTCAGCACCAGCCCATACACGCAGAGACAAAGACGAGTCAGCCAGCCGATTGGAAAAATGCCAGACATTGCGATCCCCCCCTTCTCTGGAAGTCAGAGATTCGCATATTTACGGAAAGCGAGCCGACCACGTCAATGGTCGAGTCCCAGCCCTTGGGACATCACCCCCGCAATTCTCGGTGATGTGGGTGGGGAGGCAGGGACTAATCCGCATGAACGACGATACAAGTGATGTTGTCGCGGGAGCCGCCTTGCTGGGCCGCTTCGACAATCTTTTGCGAGGTGACCTGTGGGTCTTTTGAGGCGAGTAGAAGATCGCGAATGACGACCACGGAGGCTCCATCGGTGACGCCATCGGAGCAGAGCATATACCGGTCCCCCGCTTCGGGGGCGATCTGCTTGGGCTCGGAGCCGCCGCTGCCTTCTTTGGTCCCGAGGTACTTATAGAGCACGTTTTTGTAGCGGTGCGTCAGGGCCTCTTCGGGGGAAATCGTCCCGGCATCGACCAGCGCCTGGGTCAGTGAGTGGTCTTTGGTGATCTGTTCCAGCTTCCCCGCACGAAGCCGATAGACGCGGCTATCGCCCACGCCGCCAATGAAGAACTGACTCGCGACGTTCACGATGAACGTGACCGTCGTGCCCATATTATGGTAGCGACTGTCGAGGCCGCCTAGGGCCATGATCTCGCTATTGGCATGAGTGACGGCGCGTTCAATGGCGTCCGTCGTCGCCTGAGCATCGGACTTCTGGAAGTCGCCCCATTGCTGGAGCTTCTCGGAGATCAGATCGATCGCGAGCTCGCTGGCCTTCTCGCCAGCGCTCTGCCCCCCCATCCCATCCGCGACCAGGAAAAACCTGGCTTGGGGATCGATGTGGCAGTTGTCCTCGTTGTTGTCGCGAAAGTTGCCCGTGATGCTCACGTGGCCCCACTTTAGCGAAACCTGACCAGCCATGAGGCTCTGGCTCCCTGGATGACATGAATGTGACGAGATGAGGACAATTCCTCTCCATCGCTACTTATCTTAACACGCGAGGGATCAAATTTGCATCCGAGTCCAGCATCGGTACGGAGTTGTGCGAGATGTCGATCAATCTGCCAATGAGACAAGCTGTAACGGGAGGGATCGTGAGGGGGATGCCGGTTGTGCCTGCGAGGGGAGTTGTCAATTGTCAGTCAGACCGATGCGAGGGCGAACGCTTCCCTGATGACTGACAACTGAACACTGAAAACATTCCCCTACCAATGCATCACAAACCCGCCATCGACGTTGATCGTCTGTCCGGTGATGTTGCGGGCTCGTTCCGAGGTGAGGAAAACGACCATCGCGGCCACATCTTCCGGGGTCTGCCAGCGACCGAGCGGGACCATGGAGCGGACCTTGATACCCGCCCAATCCTCGTAGTTGAGGCGGCTTTCGAGCGGCTGTTGGTCGTGCCACGCCTGCCAGACGGAGCGATTGAGCGGGGTCTGGACCATGCCGGGGCAGATGGTGTTGACGCGGACGTTGTGCGGGGCGAGGTCTTTGGCCATGCACTGCGCGAAGTTGATGTTTGCCGCCTTAGCCGCGCTGTAGGGCGGGTCGGTTTGCGAGCCGATCTGACCGGCGATACTCGACAGAAAGACAAAGGCCCCGGTCTTTCGCTCCCGCATCCTCGGGGCGAAGGCATGCGCCACATGCACCATGCCCATGATGTCGACTTGCAATGTCTGCCCCCAGTCGGATGGTTCGAGGTTCGTGAACGGGAATCCGAATTTTCCCGAGCCGATGGCCGCACAGTGGATGACGCCATCCACCGGGCCAAAGTCGGCGACCGCCTGCGCCTCCGCAGCCTTCACGGCTTCGAAGTCAGTGATGTCGGCGCGGATGTGGTGGACTCGCTGGGGGGTAATCTCGGCGGCGAGTTCCCGGGGAACATCCCCACGATCCAGTACAGTCACTTGAGCGTTCTCGCTTAAGAATTCCCGCGCAGTCGCCAGACCGATTCCACTGGCCCCACCGGTAATCAGGATGTGTTTGTCAGCGAATTGCAGGTCCATGAGACACCTCTTTGAATGATCGGCAGTGCGGCTGAGACTGCTGGTCAGTTTGTTCGCCCCGCCCTCAACCCTCTGACACCTCACCAATGCAAAACGGCTTGCAATCCAAAGGATCACAAGCCGTCAAGTTTTCCCGAGGAGGGACAACACTACTTCGCAGCTGGTGGCTCTGGTGCGCTGACAGGAGCAGCTGCTGGAGCAGCGGTGGCGCAGCTGCTGCAAGCAGGAGCTTGGCAGCTAGGAGCGCAGCTGTTACATGGTGCTGCACAGCTAGGAGCTGCACAAGAAGGCTGAGCACAGCACTTCGGAGCGCGGACGCGGACGGTCTTGCACCTTGGAGCCTTGCAGCACCGAGCGGCCTGTGCATCGCCAACGACCAGAACGACTGCCAACAGGGCAGCAAACGCGAACATCATCTTGCGAACCATATCAAACTCCTCAATCGACCTCGGAATTTCCTGTGAGCTGCGGGATGGCTCCGAGACGGCCTGAACTTCCCGACAGCGCTCTTCTGGATCGATGTTTGGGTGTCTACGTAGACATTCCAGAAGAAGCAACACGCTTAAAGTAGCGATTGAGCCGAATCTGTCAAACGAGGTGGCTTTGTCGAAATGGCAAATTGGGCAATTTTCCGAACTCAGAGATTTCTGCGGGTTGCTCAGAAAAATGCTGAGAATTTGTGCAGAACTGATTGACTCTTAAGCGAAAGCAAATATATAAGTGTTTGTTGAAGTTGCCTGGGAAAGGCAAGACGTACCGGGAGTCCTCTTGGTTACGGGTGGTGTTGGGCCATTTCTCTTTCCTGTGTGGTGGCCGATGACGTTGCCTTTTGATCCGCTTCCGTACTGTACGATCCTGGAGTACGGGCACTATGAAGCCTGTAAGCACAAGTACCATCTCTCTGAGGCTGAGGGCAAAGATCTGGGCCATGTCGCCTATCGCGATTGGTTCAAGCTGCACTGGGTGACGTTTTATCACCACCGTTGGATTCAGCACTTGTTCGGCCAACAGCGATTCGACGAGTTTGATCGCAGCGACTACTTCGGCCGGATTCAGTCGACTGCAGATGGAAAGCTCTGGGCGGGTGATGTCCAGCTCTGCCCGATCGCTGTGGGATTCGTGCAGCGGATGTTTCTCCGTGAATATCGTCCATGGGAGCATCTGATCTTCGTCAGTAATCGAAAGGAAATCGGTCAACTCGGGTTCAATTACGACGAAGTGAGTAAGGTTCTGGAGGCATTTGGCATCAACGAATGCCGGATTCACTGGGACGAAATGTTCGAGGTCGAGAAGTGCCATTTTCGGGAAGAATTCCGGCGGCACATCCGACAGAAACAGGGACCAGCGGGCTCGGATCAGACGTTCCATCCTTGACCCGCGGTTTTCGCCACCCGTACGATCGCTGGTAGAATCCCTCAGCGATCCCCGGTGGACCATGTCTTGAGCTTGAAACCCCGATGGTCGGTCTTGGTGTTGTTCGCAGTGGCGTGGACGCTGCGGATCGGAGCTGTCTTCGCGGTTCAGTATTACCTGGATCATCTCGCCCAACCGGCTCGGCAATTTGTGATCGAAGGCGATGCGGCCGGGTACTGGGATCTCGCTCATCGTATTGTTCAAGGCGAGCCCTACGAGATTTACACCCCGCCCCGGCAGGTGCTGAGGATGCCGGGGTTCCCGCTCCTGCTAGCAGTTTCTCTGCGACTGTTTGGCGAGAGTCTGTTCGCAGCCAGGCTGGTCTTGGCGACCGTCGGAGCACTCGGCTGCCTCGGTGTTTATCAACTCGGACACAGGCTGAGCGGTCATCGGGTCGGTTTAATTGCCGGGTGGCTGGCGGGAGTCTCACCGATTTTTGTGGGGTTCAGTGCCATCGAGTTGACGGAGACGGCGTTTGCGGTGTCGCTGGTCTTCGGTCTGGTTCCGCTGTCTCGCTGGGGTAATCAGACAGCTCGGACTGCTGATTCAATGTCCTCCCTCTCACCCGAAGCCACAAGTTCTCCGACCCTCATCGCAGCTGTCCTCTCCGGCACGATGGCGGGACTGTGGGCCGGTGTGGGGTGTTACCTGCGGCCCAGCTGGTTGCTCTTTCCCCCGTGTCTGGTGCTGTGGTTGTGGTTGTTGAAGCGAGATCGGGCGCGTGTGGTGTTAGCCTTCTGCACTGTCCTAGTCATGGTGGCCAGCCTTGTTCCCTGGGGAGTTCGCAACCAACGAGTGACGGGGCATTTCGTGCTGACCACACTCTGGATGGGGCCGAGTCTGTACGACGGGTGGAATCCCGGAAACACCACCGGCGATAGCGACATGGCATTCTTCGATGAGGAAAACCTGCTCTCGCGGATGACAGAGTACGAGATGGACCGCGAGTACCGGAAGCGGGCCTGGGCGTTTGCCTTCGACAACCCTGGTCAAGTTGCGGTCCTCGCCTGGAAGAAGACACTCCGCTACTGGAACCCCTTCCCCAATGCGGACCAGTTCAAGAAGTTCCCCGCACTCCAGTTCGTGTCGCTCGTCTGGTTTGTCGTGGTGTTCATACCCGCACTGGTCGGAGCCTGGCAACTCCGGCGCTCGCTCGGCGTCTTGGCGATCACAGCTGGGCCGATCCTCTATTTTGCCGCCTTGCACCTCGTGTTCGTCAGTTCAGTCCGCTACCGACTCCCGGGAGAATACCCGTTGCTGGTGCTCTCCGCGGTTGGGATTGAGTCATTGGTCACACGTTGGCGATCTCGAACGAACCTGAAACGGGGTTCGTGACACCTCGGGCGAATCGATCCATCTGTGGGAAATACGAGTCAACTGACAGGGAAAAACGAGTAGCCGGTCGTCAATTCACGCGGGCGAGATTAACGACTACGGGGATCCTCCGCTGAGTAGCGATTCTCGCCCAGAGGGGGCTGGTCATCCGGATGGGAGACGGGCCAACCCGTGTTTCCATTGGATTTCCGGCGTGGTTCTCGGTATTCTTTCCCCTTGGCCCCGGCTTTGCTGGTGCTTATTTTTGAACCGGTGTCTCAGCTTCATTGATGAGGTCTGATCAGAAGGCAACAGCTCCACTGGCAGGGAATGCCAGGGGCAGTGGTCGCGCGGGAGCGCTGCTGAGATGGATGTGTTGCTTCGGGGATATTCGGTCAACGCCGCGACATGGTTCTACCTGTCGACGTTGTTGATTTTGGCCGTCTTCTACCGCTTCAACCGCATTTGGTCGCTCCGCAATGTCGATCTGGTGCTGCTGTTGCTCGCTGCGCCGGGGTTGATCTTCGTCCGGAATGAGGGGACGCAGCAGCTGGGTTACATCTGGCTCTTCTCGCTGTCGGGGCTGTATCTGGCCAGGTTACTGGCAGACCCCATCCTGCAGCGTCGTCCTCAGCTTGGGCAAAACCTGAACAATGGCGGTTTGATTTTCCTGTGTGCAGCCGCGTTTGTGTTTCTGTCAACCAAGGCGATTACTGACTCCCTGCCTCGCTCGACCACGATGACAGTGGAACATGCGGAAGCACTGCTCAACCGCACGAGCCTCCCCCATGCTCCTCAGATGCAAGGGGAACCCGCTCCGGGACCGGCAGCCACTCTGTTGGCTGCTCCCGTGGAGTTCGTGTTTGTCGAGGATCTCGCCGCCCGCATCCTGTCGATTCTGACACACGGAGCCGTCGTGGCGGGCCTGATCGTGGCGGGCAAGAAGCTGTTCGGGGATGTCCAATTGGGGCTGGCCGCTGCTACGCTCTACATGCTGTTGCCGGGGACAGCGTACGACGTGGGCAAGTTCAATCATGTGTTGCCCGCCGCACTGATCGTGTGGGCCATCGTCTTTTATCGCAAGCCGGTGGTGTCTGGGATTTTTCTGGGACTGGCCTGTGGGGCGATGTTCTTCCCCGTCTTTCTGCTACCGCTGTGGTTCGCCTTCTATGGCCGACGCGGCAGCTTGAAATTCGGCATTGCACTCGGTGCGGTGGCCCTCGTGCTGGTCGGCAGCCTGGCTCTGACCTCGCTCGATGGCCCGACGTTTGTGAACAAGATCCTAGGCTCGATCGATTTGGAGGTACTCGCCTTCCGGTCGGATGCTCAGATGGAAGGGTTCTGGAAAGAGGCCGAGTATCTCTCCGTGTATCGCCTGCCAGTCATCGCCCTCTACTGTATTCAACTGATTGTGCTGACGGTCTTCCCTCGGCAAAAGAACGTGGAACACCTGTTGGCCCATTCTGCGGCCATCATCATCAGCACGCAGTTCTGGTACACACAGCAGGGCGGCGTCTATGTCCTCTGGTATCTGCCGCTGTTTCTGATGGTGGTCTTCCGTCCCCGGTTGCTCCACTTGCTTCCGCCAGACTCACAAATCGATGCGAATGCCGCTTCGATCCGTGATCGGAAATCGCCCGATGTCGCTGCCACCAGTGGCAGCGTTCGATCTCAGCTGTATCGATAACAACGATCACCTGCCCCGATCACGAAAAACGGCTCGAAGCAGAGACTGCTTCGAGCCGTAAGTTGGAGTCGTGTTCAGAGGGTCGCCTTACGCGGCGTCGAACTCCGAGATCCGGTTCTGGGGAGAGAATGGGGACAGGGCATCCTCGGAGGCATCGAGCCGGAACTGCATGATGTAGGCGTCTTCGCCCGTCTCATCGTAGTGGCTGCGCAACACGCTGATGGCCCGGAATGCCTGGTTGCGGAAGAACAGCTGGCCTTCCAGATTCCGCTCGCGGCATTCGAGCATGATCTCGTTGCGGCGCTGCTGGGAGAGTTTATCGATCAGGCGGAGGACCATCTGCGATCCAATGCCACGCAGGCGGACTTCCGGAGCCACGGCGAAGTTCAAGATCTGCAACCGCGACTTGTGCAGTTCATAGATCATGAAGCCGACGATCTTGTGATCGTGTTCGGCCACCATGCCGATGCAGTTTCGTTGCCGCAGACAGCAGAGGAAATCCTCGTCGGTCCAAGGGAACTCAAAGCTGGAGGATTCGATGCGGAGGACTTCCTGCATATCCCGGCGGATCAGCCAGCGAATTTGAACGTCCAGATGTTCACGTTGTTCACGAATCGTGCTCACGAGGGCCTCCCTGCCATCTGTGTGCTTTGCAAAACAGAGCTTTGCAATCGAGTTATGTCGTTCTCGGTCCGCCTGTTGCGACTCAGCCGCATCGGCGAAAAGGGAACATAACACAGCGTCCTGTTGCGGGAAAGATCGAACAATCCGGATTTCCTCGAATGAGCTTCTCTCCGGCGGGAATAGCCGCTGTCGAGGGACTCAAAGAGGGAGTCATCCGTTGCGCATCAATGAGTGTTCATCAAGGGAGTAGTCATTCATCGGCAGAGATTGCACGCAGATATAAAGCATTTCTGAGGAGATTGTCTGAAGTTGACTGTCGAGTGCCAGAACGCCCATCAACCCGAAGCGTCAGCGAGGATTTCCGCGCAGCAACATCCGCAATTGGAAATGACTCGTTGATTTTTGTCTCTAAAGGATATCTATCTCTCGCTGAACTTCGAGAGCCGTACGCCCTCGCTGACGCGTCGGGTGAGTGGGGTACACCTCACGCGGTCTTGCCTTCTGTCAGTTTCATAAACGCTGTCTCCATATCCATCGCCTCGGGCTGAAACATGCGGATGCGGCAACCGGCTTGCATCATGTCGTCGAGCAGCACTTCGGCACCGGTCTCCGTCGCTCGCATGCGGATGGCGACGCGGTCCGCTTGCGGTTCGACGCTCTCGACACCGGGGAGGGTCCGGATCTTTTCCAGCAATCCCTCGGTCAGATTCAGTACCTGCACATGGATCACCTGCAACAGTCCGAGCTGGCTGTAGATCTCATCCAGCGACCCCTCGGCAACCAGCTTACCTGCCTCAACAATCCCAATCCGTGTACAGAACTGCGCCAGTTCGTGCAGGATGTGACTGGAGATGATGATCGTCTTGCCCATCGCCTTCAGAGCTTTGAGCAGCTCTCGCACCTCAATGCGGGCCCGTGGATCGAGCCCACTTGCTGGTTCATCGAGCAGCAACAAGTCCGGGTCGTGCAGCAGCACCCGAGCCAGCCCCAGCCGCTGCTTCATCCCCCGCGAGAGTGAATCGACAGCTGCATCGGCCTTCTGGGTGAGGTCGGTCAACGTCAGCACATCGCCGATCGTCCGCTCCCGCTCCGCCCGTGGCAGTTGATACGCTGCCGCAAAGAAGTGCAGGTACTCCGCAGCTGTCAGGTCTTCATAGGTGCCGAAGTAGTCCGGCATGTAGCCGATCATGCGGCGAATCTTCGTGGGGTTGTCGGGGACACTGATGCCGCCGATTTTGACCACTCCCGAGTTGGGGCGAATGAGGGTGGCGAGTACCTTGATCGTGGTCGACTTCCCGGCCCCGTTCGGCCCGATGAAGCCGAACACCTCTCCCTGCGGAATCTCGAACGAGATCCCGCGCACGGCCTTCAGCTTGCCGTACGAGACACGCAGGTCTTTGATCTGAACAAACGACATCACTCACCCCGCTGGGAGTTCGAACCGGTAGCTTGTCCTGCGGCATCGCACCGCACAGTTCGAGTCACGGCCCCGAAATGGGATACGCAACTCCCAGCGGTTCTGTGGGATCGATCCGGCAGAATGCCTTCTCGAAGACCCTCCCGCGTGGGACGATGCGACGTGTGTGCATCAGGTTTGTAGTCAGTGACGTGCCTCTGCCCCCTCTCCCCACTGGCGGCGTGACTTTCGGAGTGGGCGTGGCTGTGGGGAGAGGGCCGAGGTGAGGGGCTCAGAGCGAGCGGTGTGGCCCCCTCACCCCAACCCTCTCCCCCACAGTGGAGTCCACTCCGCAAGCAGGGCCGATCGTGGGGGAGAGGGGGCAGAATTTCATGGCTGCCGACATTTTCGATGCACACACATGTGCGACGGACAGCTGTGTCTTGCTGTCGGTCCCTCACCTCAAGGGAGAATGAGTCAATCGGCATCGGTCCTTGCGAATGCCGCTGCTTCTGCTCCGGAAGCGTCTGCTCTACGGCTTCACCGGCGCTGCCAGCAGTTTCTCCACAACTGGCAACACATCCTTCGTATACGTCGGTTCCACCGGCTCGTTCAAGTCGGGAAAGATGGCGACCCGCTGGCCGGTCTGGTCATAGACATACAGGACCGGCATCGACCCGTGTTCGATCGTCTTGAAGACATCCGCAGTCGACGTACTCAGCAGCACATTGCGAACCTTGTGGGCTTTGATCTTCACCAGCACTTCGCGAATGTCTGGTTCGATCTTGGCGGGCGGGTTGTCCGCATCCCCTTCATAGTCGAGACACACCGACACGCACACCACATCCTCCGGGTACTTCGCCTGCAAGGCCACCAATCCCGGCAGCTCCTTCAGGCACGGCGGGCAATACGTCGCCCACAGATCAAACACCACAATCTTGCCCGGATGAGCAGCGACGATCGCCTGGGTCTGCTCCCAGTCCAGGATGTCAATCTTCACGTCCTCAGCAGCTGTTGTTTCAACCGTAGCCGTTTCGTCTGCGACCGGAACAAGCACCGGCTCGCTCTGGCCTGCCGGCGGTTCCATGTCAGGGGCCGCCACAGGTGCGGGCAATACGGTTTGGTTCGGAGTCGGCTCTGAGGGAGTGGGGGCACACCCGATGAATACGCAGAGCAGCAAGGGGAGTGCAGAGATGTTACGCATGAGTCAACCTCAGTGAAGCTAGGCAGGAGCCAGCCGTCGAGAACTTCCACGACCCCAACTCGACCCGCATCGTCACGGATACTGGCAAAACATGCAATCGGCTCCTCGTCTGGCACTCGGATCGCCCCCACTGGAAAGAACGACGCGAGGATTCGAGGAGGTCCATCTTACTCGATGGACAATCAGTACGAAGGCCGTCGGCGAATTCCTGCGTGCCGACATCGCCGTCAGCTACTCCCATTCGATCGTACTGGGCGGCTTCGAGCTGATGTCGTAGACGACACGGTTCACGCCGCGCACGCTGTTGGTGATCCGCGAAGAGACCTTCTGCAGCAGGTCGTAAGGCAGCCGTGACCAATCAGCTGTCATGAAGTTATCGGTATCGACAGAGCGGATGGCGATCACATCTTCGTAGGTCCGCCCGTCGCCCATCACTCCAACGGTTTGCAGTGGCAACAGCACTGCGAACGCCTGCTGCACCTTGCGGTAGAGTCCCGCCTTCTGCAGCTCATCCAGGAACACAGCGTCGGCTTCTCGCAGCACATTGAGGCGTGTCTCGGAGACAGCTCCCAGACACCGGACCGCCAGACCTGGACCCGGAAACGGATGCCGCCAGATGAGGTGTTCGGGCAGGCCGAGTTCCAGCCCCAGTCTCCGCACCTCGTCCTTAAACAGATCCCGCAGCGGCTCGATCAACTCGAAGCCCAGTTCTGCGGGCAGCCCGCCGACATTGTGGTGCGACTTAATCGTGGCAGCCGGACCATCGGGATTGGCTCCCGATTCGATCACGTCCGGATAGAGGGTCCCCTGGGCGAGGAAGTCGGCGTCCTGGATCGACTTGGCCTCGTGGCGGAAAACCTCAATGAAGACGCGCCCGATGATCTTCCGCTTCTGCTGAGGATCGCTCACTCCGGCCAGTTCGCTCAGAAAACGTTGCTGAGCATCGACAATGTGCAGATCGGTCTTGAAGTGATCAGCGAACTGGTCGCGGACCTGATCCGATTCGCCTTTGCGCAACATCCCGTTGTCGACAAAGATGCACGACAGCTGAGAGCCGATCGCCTTGAACAGCAGGGCCGCCGTGACCGAGGAATCGACGCCTCCAGACAGGCCGCAGATCACCCGGCGGTGACCGACTCGTTCGCGGATCGAGGCGACCTGTTGCTCGATGAAGCTGGTCATGCTCCAGCGACCATGACACTGGGCAATCTTTGTCACGAAGTTCGCGATCAGTTGAGGGCCGCACTCGCTGTGGGTCACTTCGGGATGGAATTGCAGGCCGTAGATGGGCCGGGTCTTGTGCCGAATCGCGGCATGCGGGCAGGTGTCGGTCGAGGCGAGCGACACGAACTCTCGGTCGAGATCCTGAACCTGATCCCCGTGACTCATCCAAACGGTCGAATCGGTCGGCACCTCGGCGAACAGTGGATCGGTGGTGTGCTGTTGGCAGGTCTTGTGCCCGAACTCGCGTGACTCACCGGGCTGGACCTTGCTGCCCAGGGCGTGGCAGGTGGCCTGCATCCCGTAGCAGATGCCGAGGATCGGGATGCCGAGGTCGAAGATGCGCGGATCGGGGTGCGGCGAACCCTTCTCGTACACGCTCGCGGGGCCGCCGCTGAGGATCAGTCCTTTCGGGGCGATCTCGCGAATGCGGTCCGCTGAGATATTGTGCCGCACCATCTGGCAGAAGACGTTTTGCTCGCGCACGCGGCGCGCGATCAGCTGGGCCGTCTGCGACCCGAAGTCGAGCACGAGAATCTTCTCGTCCTGCACTCCGCAATGCGGAACTGCAGGAGAGGGAACCACTGGAGACTGGGGGGACATGTCGCACCGGACCTTCCGTCGTCGCCTCCGTTCTGCGATCGAGAGTCCCTCGAAAACAGTGGAACCAGCCGACCCCGAACAGGCCGACTGGTTCCGAAGGCGAGACTTGACTCGCCAAACCCCGAAATGGGGAATCGGGGATTGTAGAGTCGGATGTCGGGTGTCGAAAGTCGGGGGGCAGGGGAATCGGGCTTGGGGTCACGGGAGATTGATGCCCGTATCACGAAGCCCGAGACCCGAAGTCTCAAGCCCTCCCTCCCCGTCCTTGCTCCGCTCTAACGACTGGCGTATCCTTACCCTAAGCATCGGGAGAGGTGCATTCGTCGAGTTCGCTAGAGGCATTCCACTCTTCGCGAAGTCGCTCGTCGTGGATTCCGTCAGGAGTTTCGCGGACATGATGGATGCCCTCCCCCATCCACCTCCCCCTTGATGAATTCCTCCTGGATGAGCCCACTCATGCTGCCGCGTCGATTGCCATGCGTTCTGGCCCTGCTATGCGCCGCATTTGCCACATCTCTGCTTCCAGCTGCAGACTGGCCGTTCTGGCGCGGTCCCAACATGGACGGGATCTCTCCCGAGACGAATCTCCCGGACAGCTGGGATCCCTCGGCGGAAGGAGAGGCGGGGAACATCCTGTGGAAGACGGCGGCCAACTGCCGGTCGACACCGATCCTGCTCAACAATCGACTGTATTATACGGCTCGCGACCGGGAAGAGACGCCGAGCGAAGAGGGGGAGAAGGTCGTCTGCCTCGACGCCAGGACCGGCAAGATGCTGTGGGAGACACGGTTCAATGTTTATCTGTCGGATGTCCCCGTCGAGCGCGTCGGCTGGTCGAGCGTGGTCGGCGACCGCGAGACCGGGGACGTGTTTGCCTTGGGAGTCTGCGGGCTGTTCCAATGCCTGGATGGCAAGACGGGGGCGGTCAAGTGGTCGCACTCCATGCACGAAGAGTACGGGCTGCTCAGCACCTATGGGGGCCGGACCAACTTCCCAATCGTCCATGAAGACCGCGTGATTATCAGTGCGGTGTTCGTAAATTTCGGCGAGTATTCCCAGCCGACCCACCGCTTCATGGCGTTTGATAAACGGAACGGTCTGCCCGTCTGGTTCACCGGCACGCGGGTTCGGCCCGAAGACACGACCTATAGCTCGCCCGTGCTGACCACTGTCAATGGCGAACTCCAGATGATCTTTGGTTCGGGCGACGGGGCGTTGTGGGCCTTCCAGCCTCGCACCGGGAAGCCGCTGTGGAACTACTACACTTCGATCCACGGACTCAATCACACACCACTCGTTTCGGGCGGGAAGATCTACTCGGGTGTGGGTGAAGAACTCCTCGATGACAAAGGGCTGGCCGACTCGCGAACCGGGGCTCTGTACTGCCTCGATCCGTCGAAGGCCAAGCCTGGTGATCTCGACCTGAAGAAGGCCGGGGGCGAGGTTTGGAAGCAATTCGAGTGGACTGTCAGTCGCTCCTCACCCGTGATGATCGGCAAGACTCTCTACGTCGCGACCGACAATGGCAAGCTGTATGTCATCAATTCCAAGACCGGTGAGAAGATCGCCGAGAAGCCCCTAGGCCGGATGATGAGGGCGAGTCTGCTCTACGCGGACGGCAAGATTTGGGCCAACGAAGTCAACGGCAACTGCTATGTTCTGAAGCCCACCGAAACGGGCGTCGAGGTTCTGCACAAGCTCAAGCTCCCCACGGGCGAAGACTGTCACGGCTCGCCGATTGCCGCGAACGGCTGCGTTTACATGCCGACGACCGCCGCGATTTACTGCGTCGGGAAGAAGGACAACGAAGCCTATGCGGAAGCGGCCCCTAGTCTGCTCGAAGAAACTCCTCGCGAGGAAGACAACACTCCGACTCAGTTGCAGATCGTGCCCGCCGAGACGCTGCTGCGTCCCGGTTCGAAGCAGGCATTCCACTTCCGCCTGTACAACGCCAAGGGGCAGTACCTGCGGAACGCGAACTCGGACGAGGTCAAGGTCGCGATCACCGGGCCGGGCGTGGTGACCGAACGCGGCGAATATGAAATCGGCATGGAGATCACGAAGCCCAACCCCACCGAGGGCGGCCCCGAGATCAAAGTGCCCTTTGGCGAGCATGCCCCCGTCATCGTCACTGCGACTCTCGGCGACCTGACCGCCAAGTCCCGCATTCGCGTGGTGCCCGAACTGAAGTGGTCGTTCAACTTCGACAACGGCAAGGTGCCCAGCACCTGGGTCGGTGCCGCCTACCGGCACATTGTCCTCGACTGGGATCTGCTGACCCAACTCAAGGAAAAAGACCCGCAGGCCGCACTGCTCTACATCTACCTGCAAAGCGGCATCACCAACAGCCCGCCGAAGCCGAAGGACGCCCCGCCAGGACCAGTCACACTGACCGTGGATGACTCCACTCCACAGCAGCAATGGACAGCCTTGCTCCGGTTCGTGAATCTCGCGAACTCGGAACTCAAGCCGAAGACCAGGGAAGATGCGGAGGCCCGCTTGGGGGCTTCGTTGAAACTCTTGCTCGACGAGAAAGTCCTCGGCTCGGTCGAGTGGTCGACCTGGGATCGCCCAACCGGCGAAGGCGACGCCAAGGTCGCCGAGCCCCGCCTGAAGGTCACCAAGGGGGACCGTCCGCCGACCGGCAACGGCGTCATGTGCAAGATCACGACCATTCCCAGGGGTCAGCGCAGCCAGGCGTGGTTCGGACACACCGACCTCCACGACTACACCATCCAGTCGGATGTCCTGGCCTTCGAAAAGGACGGCAAGCTCCCCGACATCGGTCTCACCAACCAGCGCTACACGCTGGTGCTGATGGGGGCCTCGCAACAGCTGCAGATCCGGACCTGGGCTTCGCAGCTGTTCCGGATGGAGATCAAGGTTCCGTTCACCGTCGAGCCGAACGTCTGGTACACGATGAAGTTCCAGTCCTCGATCGTGGAGGGAAAAGCGACCCTCCAGGGGAAGGTCTGGAAGAAGGGCGAAGCCGAGCCCGCCGACTGGTCCATCACCGGTGAAGACGCCGCAGCTGTGTCCAACCTGAGCGGCAGTCCCGGTCTGTTCGCCGATGCGAAGAACGCGGAAGTGTTCTATGACAACCTGACCGTCGTGCCGAATGACGTTCCGGCGGAGCGGCTCGTCTTGCCCGCCAGTGAGGTCAAATAGAGCGAGAAAGACCTCCGAAGTCTTCTGAGACTTCGGAGGTCTGGTTCTGTTTGTCGACTTTCGCTCCGCGAAAGCACGTCCTTTCGCGGAGCGAAGGGCGACAATCCCCACCCCACCCCACCAAAACCCTCCGCCCGGAGTTTTCCCCATGCGTTTGACGTTCTCCCTCGCCGCCCTCTGTGCGGCTCTGGTGCCAGCGATGACTGGTGCCGCCGAAGATCCGACGGCGGCATTGCAGTCCGAGATCAAGACTCGCAAGATCGGCCCGAAGGACTGGCCGATGCTCGGCGGCTGGACCCAGCGCAATAACACTCCCGATGCGACGGGAATTCCGGAAACGTGGAACATCAAGACGGGGGAGAATATCCTCTGGTCGACCCCGCTCGGTTCGCAGACCTACGGCAATGCGGTCGTCGCCAACGGGAAAATCTACATCGGCACCAACAACTACCACGGCTACCTGAAGCGGTATCCCAAGAACATCGACCTTGGTGCGCTGCTCTGCCTTGATGAAAAGACCGGCAAGTTTCTCTGGCAGCACTCCAGCCAAAAGCTCTCCACCGGATTCGTTCACGACTGGCCAGACATGGGTATCTGCTGTTCTCCCTACTGCGAGGGAGACCGCCTCTGGTACGTGACCAGCCGCGGAGAAGTCGTCTGCCTCGACTCGGAAGGTTTCCTCGACAACGAGAACGACAGCCCGTTCACCTCGGAAGAGAACGAAAATAAAGACGAAGCCGATGTGATCTGGAAGTACGACATGATGGGCCAGCTCGGCATCTCACAGCACAACATGTGCAGCTGCTCGCTGACCTGTATTGAGAACGTGCTGTATGTCTGCACGTCGAACGGCGTCGATGAGACGCACGTGAACATCCCGTCTCCCAAGGCGGCCAGTTTCTTCGCGATCGACCGCAACACCGGCAAGGTGCTGTGGACCGATTCGACTCCGGGCAAGAACATTCTGCACGGCCAGTGGTCATCTCCGGCGTACTCCGTCATCGCTGGTCAGGCTCAGATCCTCTTCGGCGGCGGTGACGGCTGGATGTACAGCTTCGACCCCGCTGGTGATGGTGCGGGCAAGTCCAAGCTGCTGTGGAAGTTCGACTGCAATCCCAAAGCGTCGAAGTATTCCGTGAGCGGCAAGAGCGAGCGGAACCACCTGATCGGCACCCCCGTGGTCTATGACAATCACGTCTACATCGCCGTGGGCGAAGACCCGGAGCACGGAGAAGGGAATGGCCATCTGTGGTGCATTGACGCCACCAAGCGAGGCGACCTCAGTGCGGAACTCGCCGTCGACAAAGATGGCAAAGAGATCACGGACACGAATGATGGCTCTCGCCGGTTACAGGCGATCCAACCCGACAACGGCGAAAAGACCATGCTGAATCCAAACTCGGGAGCTGTCTGGCACTTCACCGGCGAGGATCTCAACGGCAACAAGAAGCTCGACTTCGAGGAGGCAATGCACCGCACGATGGGCACCTGTGCGATCAAGGACGACCTGCTGTATGTCGTTGATTCCAGCGGAGCGGTCCACTGCCTCGATGCCAAGACGGGGAAGTCGTACTGGAACTACGACATGTTCGCCGCCTCGTGGGGTTCGCCCCTGATCGTCGAGGGCAAGGTCTACTGCGGTGACGAAGACGGCGACGTGATCGTCTTCAAGCACGGCAAGGTGATGGAAGAGGTCGCTACCAACAGCTGCGGCAATTCGGTCTACAGCACGCCGATCGTGGCGAACGATGTGCTGTACATCAGCAACAAGACGACGCTGTTCGCGATCGGCAAGAAGAAGTAGCAGAAGTCGTCAGACTTCTTGCGATCTGAGTTTCACGACGAAAGCCCAGGGGTTGCCACCACTGGGCTTTAAGTCCAACCACTGGAGCGCTCGCATGGTCCAACTCTCATGGAATCGTCGTTTGACTTTGGCCGCTCTGACAGTGGCACTGCTGGCGGGCGGAGCGTCGATCTCGCTCTCCCAATCGAAGAAGCCTAAGGAGAAAGACAAAAAGCCTCCGAACGTGACCGAGGTGCGGAACCTGGAGACTCAAGCCGAGAAGGCCAAGGACGACTACATCAAAGGGTTGGCGGTTGTGGCCCAGGGCTTTGAGGAGCAGGGACTGACTGACAAGCTCAAGTCGACACTCTACGATCTGTTGCAGGTGGCCCCGGAGAATGAAGCGGCCCGCATGAAGCTGAAAGAAATCGAAGAAGCGGTCTTCGAGGAGAACAGCCTGCTCGTCGAAGTCGATGCGACCAAGGGGTGGACAGTCAGCGTCGCTGTCGCCAAAGATAAGCCGCTCCGCCTGCAGGCCGAGGGGACGCTCCGTGTTCTGGTCAACGAGACGGTCGATCCCGACGGACTGGTCTCCGACGATCCGCTGATTCATCAGATCGTCGGGATCCCCACGGGGGCACTCATGGGCGTGGTCCGCGATCCACGCAACGCACCGCGTGACGAAAAGATCAGCCCGTTTACAGTCGGACACGAACTGGAACTCTCTCCCAAGTCTGATGGCATTCTGTTCTTGAAACTGAACCTCCCCGCGAATAGTCAGTCGAAGGGCAAAATCCGCGTCACGATCAGCGGCAACTTCCAGAAGATCAACGGGCAGGCAGGCTCCTAGTGAAGACGCATCTCAGTGGCTTCGATGCCCCGAGGCACGTATTCGTACCGAGTCCCCTCCTCCCCTCCGGTCGATAAACCATAAACCATAAACCATAAACCCTCCCCTCCGTGCCATGCTCTACACCATCGGCCACTCGACGCATCCGTTTCCGCATTTCGCCCACCTGCTGCGGATGAACGGTATCACAGCGATCGCCGATGTGCGGTCAGCTCCGTATAGCCGGTACAACCCCCAGTACAACCGCGAGGCTCTCAAAGCCGCCCTCGAATCGGTCGGCATCGCCTACTCTCATCTGGGCCCGCAACTCGGGGCACATCGCGAAGAACCCGAGTCCTACGGCCCCGGTGGCCGCGTCGACTTCTCCCGCACGGCCATCACACCGGCTTTCCGGGAAGGGATTCAGCGAGTGAAGACCGGCCTGCACAAATACTCGATCGCGATGATGTGTGCCGAGCGCGACCCGCTCACCTGCCACCGCAATCTGCTCATCAGCCGGTTCGTCCGCGAGGAACTCGGCGGCATCTCCCACGTCCGGGCTGATGGGTCGCAGGAGACTCACGAGCAGCTCGAATCGCGTCTGCTGGCCGAGTGCAAACTCCCCGAACGCGACCTGTTCCGCTCGCGCGAAGAACTCGTCCTACTCGCCTACGAAACTCTGGCCTGCGAGAATTCCTACGTGCGGGGCGAGGAGCCGGAACCGCTCACGGATTGAGAGCCGGAGAATGGTCGTCATGTGGCTACTGGGACCAAGGTTGATGTTTTCCTCTTCTGATCTGTGTGAATCTGTGCGATCTGTGTACCACTTCCACTCTGACTTTACTGAAAAGAGGCCAGAGGATTGGTACACAGATTTTCAGGATCAACACAGATCAGAACCTGAGTGGGTCGCGTTTGCGAGTGGAGACTCCAATCTCCCACTTGATCCCAATCACCCACATGAGCTTTTCCGCGAAACAACTCCGTGACGCGCGGGAGGTTGTCTTGGAACACCTGGAGGAGATCCGAAATGCCTGGGACGAACACTTCGGCGGTTGAAGTCACTCATGTGTCGACACACGGGTTCTGGGTGATGCTCAATGGAGAGGAGCTATTGCTCCCGTTCGTCGATTTCCCGTGGTTCAAGAAAGCCAGCATCGAACAAATCACCACTCTTGAGTGGCCCAGCCCCAACCACTTGTACTGGCCACTGCTCGATGTCGATCTCTCCGTCGAATCGATCCGTAATCCCCAAGCGTTTCCCCGCATGGCGAAAATCACAGAGTCACCCGGAGGACTCGCCTAATGACCCCCGCGTGCTTTCTGTACGGGTAGGTCCGGCACGTAACTCATTTCCCCATGGCGAATCGCGTTCGACAAGAACAGGCATAACGCCACTGCCAGGCCCCCCTCGACAAGGTGTGTCAGCGTACGCGGATAGCCCGCCATCCCCAATCCCAGCGAGTAGCACCCCGCCAGAAATACCCCGACCACCGCAGCTGCGCCCGCAGCCTGGCGCGTACGGTTGAGCAGCAGTGCCAGCCCGACGCCTAGTTGGATCGCGCTGGCGATGGCCAGAGCGGTCTTGGCGTCCGCTGGGCTGGGAGCCTGTCGTGTGAACTTCTCGATGGCTCCGGTGGCCACTCGGACAAGATCGCCGCCCTGGTGGCTCTCGATCAGCCCTTCCAGCCCGTTGCCAATGCAGCTCGCACAGACCGCGACGTGCATCATCGCTGCAATTGCGATCCAGAACCCGAGAGAGAATTTCCGTCGACCCGGCCAGAAATCGGCACAAGCCAGAATCAGCGGCGACAGCACAATCGCCGCATGCCGGGCTGCGATGATCGCGGGATGGCCTCCCTCGCCCAGGAACGCCTTCGAGCCGACAAACACGACCTCGCCCACAAACAGCCCCAGCAACACCGGCCAGGCGGGCCGCAGCAGGCACATCATCCCACACACCGCGAGAGCGAACGCTGCACCGCGATCGACAAGCACGGTCTCTCCGGCGGAGAGATAGAACTCGGACTCCAGCACGCGAGCGAGCGCCGACTTGGCTCCGAAGTGCAGATGAGCAGCTGCGTACCCCCAACATTGCAGGGCGACAAACACGCGCAGCGTGGCCTGCACTGGCCCCAGTCCGCGGAGTGGCGGCGAATCGTACGGGTCGTGAGAGTTGTGAGCCATGTCGCGGTCAGGCAATACGAAACGGGGAGTACGCCCGACATCTGAAGGCGGCTCTATCTCTGTATCGTCCGGGCTGAAAGCCGCACTCGAAGAGTTCAGCCGAAACTGCCGAATTCGAATAGATTCGAGGACGCCTTTGCAAGCATGCGCCGCATCACCTGCACGGGAGTCGTAGGGCGGGACCTTAAGAGATACGGTTCACTGGAGTTTCGCAGTGTTCCCCACCTTGGAAGCCCTGCCCCGGGGGAAGGGAGCCGACCACCCCATGGTCAGAGACTCCCCTTGCACCCCAAGCAATGGTTGAACTGTAGAACGGATGCGCACAACCGCACCCCGAGAGCAACCGGAAGTTGGCGTCCGTTCTACTTCTGCGACAGGCAGTTACTTCTTCACCACCCAGATATTCCGATAACGCACTGGATCACCGTGGTTCTGCAAATGCAGCGGTCCCGGCACGGCGGATTCCGTGTTCAGCGTTCCGCCAGGGGTCATCTTCACCAGCTCGCGATCATGGATCACCACGCCGTTGTGCTTGAACAGCATCTTGGCGTTGGCGATCTTCTTGTCGCCCTCGAACTTGGCAGCTGTGAAGTCGACATCGTAGGTCTGCCACGCCAGCGGGGGCAGGCACATGTTCACGTCGGGCCGCACGACGGTGTAGACCCCGCCGCACTCGTTGTCGAGGCCGTCCAGCCCGAACGACTCGAGGATCTGGCACTCGTAGCGGCCTTGCAGGTAGAATCCGCTGTTGGCCCGCCCCTGCCCGCGCGAGTTCGGCATGAACGGCAGGCAGAACTCGAAGTGAATCGTGAAGTCCTGCATCTCATCGGTCGTGGTGCAGCCTTCCATCAACAGACCCGCGTCGTTCTTCTTGGCCCCCGGCTTCCAGTGCTTCTGGAGGCTCTCCTCGCTGCCGTCGAACAGGACAATCGCTCCTTCGGGCGGCTTGGCTCCCAGGGTCGGGCTCATGCGTTCGACCCGCTTGAGGCCCTTGGTGACCTCAGCCACCTGGGCCGCGTCCCCCTCTTCGGCGGACTTCGTCTTCAGATCCCAACCCGCTCCCGGCAATCCACCGGTGTACTTCACCGCGCGGAACTTCCCCTCGCCCAGAGCGATCACCTGCACGCTGGTTCCTTCGGCGGTGTACTCACCCTGCACTTTGAAGTCGGGGTCTTTCGACGCGGCTTCCACAGTCTCGTAAGCCACACGGTCAGCGGCATAACCGATAGTCGACAGGCAGACGCAAGCTGCCAAGCAAATCCAGACACGAATCATGGGGGGAGTCCTCAAACAGGAGAGTGGCGTCCACGGAACTGCTCTCGCAAGGAGACCACTCCGGACACATGCAATAACCTTCATACGACACGGGCCCCAAACGCGCAAGCATCAAAGCCGCTAGGTTTCCGCAGAGTCAGTACTTGGCACTCGTCCAGCCCGCTGCGCCAGCAAGGGTTTCTGTCACGCGGCCCTGGCTGGCGCGGCGGGCGGGGCAGCTCACGATCCTCGCCAAACGGGGAGCGTTTCAGGCCCCCCTCAAAAACACCGCTTGACCTATTTTTTCAATTCGCCGTATAACCCCGCCGTATGAGAGCGGCGAAGTCTGCCGGTCTCGGGCGGTCGCTCCCCAGGGATGGGGCTGGCAGACCGTACTTTGTCCGGACCCCGCAGGAGCAATCATCATGAGTGAAGGGATTCACTCGGACTCCGAGACGGCTTCCGTCTCGACCCCGACCATCACCAATCGCACCCGCCGCCCGTGGGGCACAATCCTCAGTGGGACCGCAGCTGTCGCCATCGGCGCGGGAGTTCTGTTCCAGGTGCTGCGTCCGGAGCCAGCGGCCTCGCAGACCGACAAGCCCACTCGCACCACCGCCGCTTCCAAGGGACGCGGCGCTGTCGAGTCATCCGCCTCCGGCGAGTCGTTGGCGACCGTCAACAATCAGACCATTAGTTACGATATTGTCGCGAAGGAGTGCGTGGAACGCCACGGCAAAGAAGTCCTGGAGAACATGATCAATCGGCTCCTGATCCAACAGGAGTGTGATCGCCAGAGGATCACGATCACCGAGGCCGATGTCGAGAAAGAAATCACCACCATCACCCAGAAGTTCAAGCTGCCACTGGATCAGTGGTACAAGATGCTGGCTGCGGAACGTGGCGTCACCCCGAAGCAGTACAAGGAAGATGTGATCTGGCCGATGCTGGCGTTGCGTGAGTTGGCCGGGTTGCAAGCAGAAACCACGGTCAGTGAAGCCGACATGCTGCAAGCTTTTGAACGCGACTACGGTCCCCGGGTGAAGGCCCGCATGATCCTGCTGAATGGTAACAACCGTCAGGCCGGACCCATTTGGGAGAAGTGCAAAGCCGATCCCGACAATTTCGAGGAACTCGCCGCCGAACATTCCGCAGACCCAAGCACGCGCTCGCTCGGCGGTGCGATGCCTCCCATCCGGAAACATGGGGGCCTCCCCCAGTTGGAAGATGCGGCGTTCAAGCTCAAGCTCGGCGAAATCTCTCCGATCATTCAAGTCGGCGATCAGGTGTTTATCCTCAAATGCGAGGGCCGCACCGAGCAGATCATCACCGACCCGAAGGATGTCTGGGACGAACTCTACGCGCAGGTGACCGAGGAGAAAACCCAACTCGCGGTGGCGAACACGTTCCAGGGAATCAAGGACCGGTCGGAAATTCACAACCGTTTGACGGGTGCCTCCACGTTGCCTGCGGGGAATGCCTCGACGGCGAAGCCGACCGCCAAACCCGCAGCTGCGCAGACCGCCCGACCCGTGAGTGCGACCCGGAAGTCCAAGCCACAGGTTGCCGCCCCGGTCGAAGAAGTCGAGCAGCCATAAGTCGAGCGGCCCATGAAAGCGGCCCCGCCCGACTTCCGAAGTCTTCGGAAGTCTTTGGGTATGCGAAGTCTGACCGCTCGCCAAAACCGAATTCGATCTCAACCCGTCTCCTCGTCACAACGCATCGACTTCCTCGGAATGAGGAGCCGATGCGTAGTGCTTTGTGAGGCAATGTCGCAAGGGCGAATGCCTATTGAGAGTGGGGCAAGTTTTCAGGGGGCCAGCGGAGATTCGCCGCGCTGGCCCACCATGTCTGACTGGACTCAGTCCTCTCCGACTCACGAACCGGGAGAGGGAACCACCGGGGTCGGAGCAGGCACCGCACTCGCTGGCTCCGACTTGGCCTGCGGATCCTTGGGGTACTTTTCAAACCAGAGCGTCTGCGAGCGAATCGCATACAGCGTCCGTGAGGACTTCTCGGGTCGCCGGTACTCCAGAAAGATCTCGATCTCTTCATAGGTCGTCAGATCGGTCGTCTGTTTCGCCAGATGCAGCAGTGAACCGTAGACCTGCTCGATGCGAGAGCTGACGTTCATCGTGTCGTCGAGGGTGAGGCGATCCTCCTCGCTCTTCGCTTGGCCTGCGGGTCGGGGCAGTCCCAACGTCGGATCAAAGTCGACCGCCACGATCATTCGCAGCTTGGTCTTATTCTCGGGTTGATGGCTTTTGTGCTTACCACCCATCACGCGGGGCATCGAGTTCGGATAACGGTCATTGATGGCGATCTGCAACGGGCGAAACGGGCGCGTATGCAGTTCCCAATACAGGTACATCATCCCGATCATCGCGAAGGCAAACGCGAACATGATCAGGACCATCCACGTCCCCGAACACCTCCACGGGCGATAAGGCTGGGAGTGTTCTGGAGAGGGGCTGGCAGTCGACATGCGGGTCTCGATGCGGGTGGGGAGCGTCGTCGCGATGTGAGGCGAGCCGGGCGGCGTCAGCCCCCGGACTCCTCGCGGATGTCGAAAGAGTCCGGGGGGTGACGCCGCCCGGCTCGCCCATGTTGTTCTACTTCCTCTTCCGGAGTCATCGTCGCGGCAATTCTCCGAGCCACCCAGCGGCCCAGCCAGTAATGTCCCAGAACATTAAAGCCGATAAAACCGGCCAGGCCAATCAAGAACCTGAAATTCAAAATTGCTGGCAGCATGATTGCGATCAGACCAACAAACCCGCCCGCCAGGACGATCAGCCACAAGACGCCGAGCCAGACATAGCTGTCGCCACCCTCAGTCGGGCGGGACGGCAACCGGGGTAGTCGAGGCGGAGTACTCATGTCAGTTTCCCTTGCTCAATCAGTCGGCGGAGATTCTGCTCACGCTGAAAGAAGTTCTCTTCCAGCATGTCGTTGATTCGCGACTCGGTCAGGAGCAGACCAATAATCCCGCCCGGCTTGGTGTACTCGATCCGGTCAATCATCCGCGTCTGGCCGTCCACATCTTCAAATAAATGTTCGTGCCGCCAACTCTTCATCGGGCCTTCCAGTTGGACTTCGACAATCCGCACGGGTCGGTCGTAGACCGAGATCTCGTGAATAGCCTTCTGGAGTTGTCCCATGGCGACCATCTCGATGACGATGCGCGATCCCGTGGTGACGACTTCCGGGGCCTCGGTGAAGTGGAGGCCGAGGTTGGAGTCACTGATCTTGGCTACATTGGCGGGACGCGACAGGAAATCAAACAGAGCCTCGCGCGAGATCGGCAACAGGATGTTTTCTTCAAAGATCGCCATGGGGGGCTCGTCGAGAGGTCAGGGTGCGAGGCAGTCGCTCTATTGTTGCGGGAGTGGCCGCGAGTACAAGGGCGAGCGTGCGGTAGCAGAATTCGTAAGAATTCTTGCGGAACTTGTACTGTCCACTGGACTGCCGGAAGAAGTCTGACGACTTCTTCTACCGATTCTCTGGCGTCCAGATGGTCGGCCCGGCGCCGGAGATTGATTCCCGATTGGCAATGCGTCTGGCCTTCATCCGCACGTACGGGGCCACGAACATCCCGCGATGGCGGAAATGTCCCGGCTTCGCATCGGGGTTTCCGCGCTTGGGCTCGACGAGATCCTCGATCACGAACCCCGCCCGGCAGAGGCCGCCGACCAGTTCCTCCCAGCGGTGCAGGTACTCCCGCGTCCCCGTCTCGCGGTAGGCGTTGTCGGCCACCTCGGGCAGGGGGTCGTCGCCGATGTAGTAGTTGACCCCCAGCAGATAGCGATGCTGCGAATCGTGGTCGACCACTTGCAGGCAGGTCGGCGTCTTGTGCTGGCTGATATACAACCCGCGATCCCTCAGCACGCGGGCGATCTGCGAGAATACCGCCTCGATGCGCGGGATGTAGCAGGTACTCACCGGTTGATGCACGATGTCGAAACTCGCCGCGTCGAGCTGGGTCAGATCGTCCATCGACCCTTCGATCAGCTTCAGCGTGTACCCGCGTTTTTCCGCCTCACGAGCATCCAGCCGCAGCATCGCCGGACTCAGATCGACCACCGTCACCTCGGCCCCGGCAGCTGCATAGAGGATCGACTGCCACCCGCCGCCCGCTGCCAGGCACAGCACCTTCAACCCGCGCACGCTCCCCGGCAGCCAGCCTCGACTGTCGAGCTGGACCAACGGTTGGGCGCACTCTTCGTCAGTGGCGACTTTGGCGAACGGACTGCTCTGATTGGCGAGCGAGTTCCACGCAACACGGTTCTGTTCATGCGGCATCATCGTGGCGAGTCCAGCTCTTCGATCGAAGTCCAGCCGAGCATCTCCCTCAGCTGTTTCCCGACCCCGATGAGAGTCCCACCTGCCGCCTGGGGAAAGACATCGAGCCGGCGCAGGAAGCCGTGGACGTGTCCCATGCAGGCGATCCGCCGTACCGCGACGCCCGCCTCCTGGAGCTTCGACGCGTAGGCGTTCGCCTCATCTCGCAACGGGTCATACTCCGCCGTCAACACGATCGCCGGAGGCAGCCCCTGAAGTTCCGCCCGCAACGGTGAGGCATACGGCTCGGCCCCCTGTTCCGGCGTGGCGAGGTAGTGCTTCCAGAACCACTTCATGGTCTCGGTGGTCAGGAAGTACCCGCTGCCATTCTCTTTGTACGACTTGGTCTCGAAGTTGTGATCGGTGATCGGGTAGAGCAGCACCTGCCCCGCGATCGCCGGTCCCCCTCGGTCACGAGCCATGAGCGCCACCACAGCCGCCAGATTGCCACCAGCACTGTCACCACACACGACCAGCCGAGTCGGGTCGCCGCCAAAGTTCTCGATGAACTTCGACGCCCACACCGTCGCCGAATAGCAGTCTTCCGCAGCTGCGGGGTACTTGGCCTCGGGTGCCAGTCGGTAGTCAACGGACAGGACGATGGCCTCCGCTGCATTGGAGAGGCGGCGGCACATCGCATCGTGGCTCTTGAGCGAGCCAACGACCCAACCTCCACCATGGAAGAAGACGATCACGGGGAGCAGATCCTCGCGGTCTTCCGCCGACAGCGGCGAGTAGACCAGGGCCGCCAGTTCGCTCTCCGGGCCCGCGATCCAGATATCACGAATCGCGGAGACCTCTTCCTTTTTGGTCTTGAGCGGAGCCACCAGGGCGCGGGCCTCCACCGGGGAGACCGATTCCATCGGGGTGCCCGAGGCTTGATGCACGTCGAGGTAATGTTGAGCTTCGAGAGTGAGCGGCATAGTGATCGGTCAGTGAGAGAGAACAGCTTCGTGAGTGGGCAGTATACACCACGTCGGTTCCGGAACGAGGCGGACAGCTCTGAGTCGCCGGATCAACCTCTGTTTGAGGCAAACACCAGCCCTGGCCCCGCTTCCCTCAGTCCTGCTAGCCTATGACTCGGTGCCCCTCAGTGCCCCTTCATCCTTGAACAGTTTGTACTCGACGGCATCGACCAGCGCGAGCCAGCTGGCCTCGATGATGTTCTCGCTGACGCCGACGGTGCTCCAGAAATCGGTGTCGTCCTGGCTCTCGATCACGACGCGGACGCGGGCGGCGGTGCCTTCGGTGGAGTTGATGACGCGGACCTTGTAGTCGACCAGTTTCATCTGCGCCAGGTTGGGGTAGGTCGGGATCAGTGCCTTCCGCAGGGCATTGTCGAGGGCGTTCACCGGGCCGTCGCCTTCGCCCGCCACGTGTTGGATGGAGTCGCCGACGCGCAGCTTGAGCGTGGCCTCGGTGGAGAGCGTTGAGGGTTGAGGGGTGAGGGGTGAGCGTTCGGAGGTTTCGTCTTTCACTAACCTCTCACCACTCACCACTAACCTCCCCTCATCCATCTGCGTCGACACTCGCGAATGGACCCGCTCGAACTTCGGCTCGTACGTCCCGGCGCACTTCTTCATCAGGACATCAAACGACGCCTCGGCCGCCTCGAACTGATACCCCTGGTTCTCGAGTTCGACCACACGAGCGAGGATGCGGCGCATCAGATCGTCGTCCTTCTCGAGGGCGTACTTGGTCGCCTTCGCGATGATGTTCGACCGGCCCGACAGTTCGCTGACCAAGACACGCCGCTCGTTGCCGACCGTCTCGGGGGTGATGTGTTCGTAGCTCTTGGCGATGCGGTTGATCGCGTGAACGTGCATGCCGCCCTTGTGGGCGAAGGCACTGCGACCCACGAATGCCTGGTTGTTGCGGACGTTCATGTTGGCCAGTTCGTAGACGTATCGCGACAGCTCGGTCAGATGCCTGATCCCGTCCGGCACGAGGATCTCCTGGTGCTTCTTCAGGGCTAGGTTGGCCGCCACACTGATGAGGTCCGCGTTCCCGCAGCGCTCGCCGATGCCGTTGATTGTGCCTTGCACCTGGACCGCTCCGTGGTCGAGTGCGCGGAGCGAGTTCGCCACCGCGACATCGCAGTCGTTATGGCAATGAATGCCCAGCGGCACGATCAGCTTGGCCTTCAGTTCACTGACCGTCGCGGCGATCTCCTCGGGCAGGTTCCCGCCGTTCGTGTCACAGCAGACGATGATCTCGGCCCCGGCCTCGGACGCAGCTGTCACGGTCTTCAGGGCGTACTCGGGGTTCGCCTTCCAGCCGTCGAAGAAGTGTTCCGCGTCATAGAACACCCGCCGCCCCTGCGACCGCAGGTAAGACACTGAGTCGCGGATCATCGCCAGATTTTCTTCCAGCGAGACTCGCAGCACCTCGGTGACATGCAAGTCCCAGGTCTTGCCGACCACGGTGCAGACCTTGGCCCGTGTGTTCATCATCGCCTGGATGCCGGGGTCTTCGGCAGCTGTGACGCCGCGCCGCCGCGTCATGCCAAAGGCACAGACGACGGCATGCTTGAGCGGCATGTCGGCGACCAGCTGGAAGTATTCAGTGTCCTTGTCGTTCGACCCGGCGAAGCCTCCTTCGATGAAGTCAAACCCCATCTCGTCGAGCCGCTTGGTGATCAGCAGCTTATCCTGCAAGGAAAAGTTCACGCCCTCTCCCTGGCTGCCGTCGCGGAGCGTGGTGTCGTAGAGTTGGACTCGCATGGTGAGAACCGGGTGAGTGGGGAGTGGGGAGTGTCGTCTTTCGCTCCGCGAAAGAGCGTTCTTTCGCGG
>JAYSUV010000442.1:0-3892 GCA_043718945.1 Planctomycetota bacterium | reverse complement strand
GCGGGGTAGCACCGGTTGGCTCGCTTTGGAGCCTACCGGGGTGCCTTGGCACAAGAGGTGTGATCGCGAGCAACCCCTGTTCTAACCTCCTGTTCCTTCGTCACCCAGGTAGCCCAAAGCGGCAACCTGGGCCACCCCGCGGCGCAGCGGGAAGAGCCTTTGGCGTCGAGAGTCGCATCCGAGCGTGCCTCCCGTGCCGTTGGCACACCGGTAGACCCTAAGCGGCCAAACTGTCGCTAAACTGCTTTATCTTGGGGTTCACCGGGCTGTGTGTCGTGATATAATGCGGCAGCCATCAGATTTGGCACAGGAGGACTGAACTTGGCATCGATCCAGAAACAAGCAGCGGTTGACAAGCTTACCGAATCCGTTGAGGCGGCTCACCTTGACGATCTCATTGAGATTTACAACGAACTTTTCCCGGAAGAACCGACGACTGAGGAACGAGCGACCCAGAATCCGGCTGTGATTCGTAGAGAGATCATCGCGCACATGACGAACGGCCTGGAAGTCGAGGAGATCCTCGACCTGTGGAATGTGATTTTTCCAGCACACCGCGATGTGTGGTTTGATGAAGACGATGGCACGATCCACTTTGACGAGAATATCGAGCCAGCAGCGATTGCGGATTGAGTTGAGCTTCCTCTTTTTCATTCCACGCGGAGTCGGTTGTGCCTGCGACCGCACTGAACCACTTCCGTCAAGACATGGGTCGGGCGCGGGCCATTGTCACCCACGCGGACCCGCTTCCACGCACGAACGCAGCAGAGCAAGTACTCCGTTCCGATCTCTTGCGCAGTGCTTGGATGTTTGCTGTCGGGGCGATGGATGCCTACTTCTGCGATGCCTACACGGACATTGTGGCCGCCACTATTATTTCAAAGACCCGGTATCCCGCAGCCAATCTGCCCGATTTCTTCTACGACATCAAGTTCCCGGTGCGGGCCATCGTGGAAAGCTACGCGAACAACGAGAACTGGCGTTGGAGGATGGCCGCTCGGAAGATGATGGAGCGGGAAAACGTGCTAAGTCTGCCCGCAGTCCAATCGCTCTTCAACAAGTTTTTCCGCAAGGGACACCGGTTCTTTCGGGACCAGATGGCGGACTGGATTGTTCATCCCGACTCGAAAAAGCGACTCTTCGGAATCACTCGGGCTGCGTTCCACGCATTGGCACCGAATCGGAAGGGACAAGCGGTTGAGGACGCTCAAGAACAAATGGAGGATCGCTACCGCGACCTGTTTCAACGCCGTCATGACTGCATTCACAACTGCGACCGTCCGAAGGTTTCGCCCCAGCCGCTCCAGTTGGGCGGAACGGTCCTCAAGGTCATCGAAGACGCCGAATTCCTTGTTCACCGATGCGATGAACACATCGACACAGAATTTCGAGCGTTTCTGCTGGGGACCGGCTGCCCAGGGACGTTTGTGGCACAGGCTGGGTATTGACGTGATACGCTGCGCTACGGTCTGCATGCTTGCAGCAACTCACGCACCTCGTCGAGTGAGTACGGTGGATCGCGACGATGCAGCACTGCATGGCAGTTCGGACACACTGGCCGCAAATCCCGAATTGGGTCGACCTCGTAGTCTGCTCCAAGGCTGGACAGTGGATTGAGGTGATGGACGTGAATGAAGCCGAACATCACTTCCCCATAGGTTTCCACGAAATCAAAAGGGCAGAGGTAGCACTTCGGTCCGTAATGCTGGATGCACTTCTCGCGGGCGCGGGGATCACGCTCATAACGGTTGACCTGAATTCGCTGCACGCTGCCTTCCGTGAACACCGAATCACCGGGAACCTCTTCGGGCAGCCTGATCTGCCCGGACTCGTCCTGCGCTGGGCCATTGAGAAGCTGTTCTTCAGTGACAGTGATGAGTTGATCCGATTTCGGCCATCGGTCCGTGATCTCGATGATCCGGTCGAGAAACGCTGCGGACTCCGGAGTCAGTTCGCGGACTCCACGTGTTGCCTGGTTGTCCAACTCTGTCTCAGAGACGAAAAACGGCTCCTTGATTTCAGTCTTCGTCTGAAACCGAAGCTGCTTCGTCAGGGCCGGAGACAGACACCTCTTTACTTTCAGGAAAGTACCCGTGTTCTTTCGACCGACAACCCATTCATTTGAGTGTCTCATGTCATAAGGTTCTTTATTCCAATGTTGAGCAGCTTCCGCTTGGGAGAGGATGTTTTTGACTGTCATTCGGCCACCCAAAAAAAGCTGGCCTCTGTTCATCGAGATAATGTACATGACATCTCCCGGTTTCACGCCTCTTTTCTCGAATAGATTGCTCCCAGACGAATTGATCCGCCAAGGACCATCGATTACATTCGACTCCCAATTGCGAAATTGCCATTGACATGTCCAGAAGCGAGCCATCTTTTGATCCCCCTCTGCTCAACGACCAAGTGAAGTCGATAACCCACTGTTTGGCGGGGTGGCCCAGACGCTGCTTTGAGCGTCTGGATTGTGCAACAACAAGAGGTTACAGAAGAGACGCTCCTCCTGCCATCCCTCTTGTTCCTTCGTCACCCAGACATCCAACGCGATGTCTGGGCCACCCCGCCGCTTCCATTGTTCACGGCTGTTCGCGTCGTCCGGCGTGGATGAACTCGACGATTTGTTGGGCATCGAGATGCAGGTCAATGCCCGGCACATCGAGCGGGGACTTCTGTGTGGCATCGGGTTGCAGGACGAAGACTTGGCCATTCGAGCGCTGAATGCGAATCGAACCCTCTTGAGCGGCATGCTCCAACAGAGTGCCCAGTGATTCTTGGGTTTCCTGGGAGGTTGTCATCAGTCAGGCACCTCCACGACGTGGACTCCCTTCCCTACGCGTCGGGGAGATCGTACCCGGCCCGATCAACCGTTTGGTTGCAGCATCAGGTCGCCGATGAACTGGCTGACCCCTTGGTGGTCGAATAGCACAGGCACGCCGCCCGGACCGATGTACACAGCCACCCCGTCACGTACCACGAGGGCTGTCGGGTGATCCACTTCGAATCGGTCGCCGTTGACCAGTGCGACGGTGAAGGGGCGAAACGGAACACGCTGGCGGAATGCGTTCAACGTATTGTCGAAGTTGTCAACTTCCATCGGAGACTCCTGGTGCGGATGACAATCCTGAAGCTCATCGTACTTCGCATGCAATCATGTCGCAACAAAAACACCCGGCGAGAAAGAGGGAGGGCGGGGGGCAATCACTTTTGAATCCTCGTTACCAAGCTCCGGCTTGGTAACGCCCGTCCTCGAAGCTCTGCTTCGGCGAGCGACACAGGACTTGCACCCAGCATGTCAGGACGGGATTCTGTTGGCAAGCACGAGGTTGGTTTGCGAGAGGGAGCGTTCTGGCACGCGGGCGAAGCGGAGCTTCGGGGATATGCGGTCCCAAGCCGGAGCTTGGGACCGAGGGGGAACACCCCCGACTGACGTCGGAGGCTCGCTGCTCGGAGGCTCGCTGGTCGGAGGCTCGCTACGCCCATCGCGACTTGAGCCCGTTCACCAGGGCATCCAGTTCCGCCCGCGTTCGCTTCTCGGTCACGGCGATCAGGACGCCATCCTGCGGCAGTTCGGCATCGTGGAACCGGCTCAGTTCTGGGCCGACGTTGAAGCCGAGGTCGCGGGCGGCGGCGAGGAACTCGTCGGAGCCGCGGCGGCTGCGGATCACGAACTCTTTGAAGAACGGCTGGGCGAAGGCGAGCTTCACGCCGGGGACGGTTTGCAGTTGATCGGCGAGGTAGTGGGCCAAGCGGCAGCTGAGTTCGGCGGCTTCCTTCAGCCCCTGCGGTCCCATGCTCGACAGATAGACCGTGGCCCGCAGAGCCAGCAGGCCCTGGTTGGTGCAGATGTTGCTCGTGGCCTTGTCGCGGCGGATGTGTTGCTCGCGGGTTTGCA
>JAYSUV010000441.1:0-11283 GCA_043718945.1 Planctomycetota bacterium | reverse complement strand
TTTCCCGTGCTGTACCTTCAGCATGGCGGCGGTGAGGACGAAACGGGCTGGGTGCGGCAGGGGCACGCCAACTTCATTCTCGACAACTTGATCTCCGCTCATCAGGCGACACCCCTGATCGTCGTCATGGAGAAAGGCCACGCGACCCGCGCGGGTGTCCCGGCCACGCCTCCCGAACGCGGACGCGGCGATGGGGGAGCGTTCGAGGACGTGGTGATCCGAGACCTCATCCCAATGATCGATGGGAACTACCGCACAAGGGCGGATCGCGAACATCGAGCCATCGCGGGACTGTCGATGGGCGGGGGGCAGGCACTGCACATCGGCCTGACTCATCTCGATACGTTTTCCGTCGTGGCTTCATTCAGTGGCGTACGGGATGTCGATCTCAAGACCAGTTTCAACGGCGTCTTCGCCGATCCCGCCGCATTTGACCAGAAAGCAACGCTGCTCTATCTCCACTCCGGCACAGCTGGAATGGACGCTGGCATTCACGAGCGAGCCAGTGCCCTGCACAGCGCGCTCCAGGCCTCTGGAATTCAGCACTCCGTCTTTCGCGATGCGCCCGGTCTAGCCCACGAGTGGCAGACCTGGCGATATGCCTTGCAAGATTTCGCAACGCGATTGTTCGCGTCGGGTGGCACGCCCTGACGGCTTTGAGGAAGGGCGTGGCGAGCGGCGAGAAGACCACGGCCTTCGCCAAGCCTCAGACCGTGCCACCCAATCGCTCTTCCAGATTCATCGTGCAGAAACAGTCTGAGCAGTGACATCCAACTCCTCGATACTCCGTACCGTCAGGGCTACGGGCCGATGGTCCGAGGCCCGCGTCCAGAGGTGGCGGCAACTGGTGACATCGACTTGGGGGCTGACCCAGGCTTGATCGATGGCCAAGACCGGCAGCGGGATCGGCCAGGTCGCGCGGTAGCCTTGCCCGGCGAGGTCGAAGGCCATCGTGTACTCGGACCGGAGGGGGGCGAGTAGGGCCGAGTCTGCGGGTGTATTGAAGTCCCCCAGCACCAGTGTCGACTCACCGGCCAGCGGGGCGACCACCTCGGCCAAGTGGGCCAGCGGTTCGCGGCGGGACCAGAAGGGATTGGCTTGGATGTCGACGATCACCAAGTTCAGCGCTTGCCCGTGGACAGTCGTGGTGATCTGCCGGGCGCGGCTGCCATCGGGGAACTCGTGGACGGTGGTTTCGCCGGATTGACCGCGAGTCAGCAGGACGATCCCGGCTCCGAGCAGCGATACCTTGTAACCCGGACAGCCCAGCTGCCAGCGCTTTCGATTCCCTTCGGTTCCGGTCCCGGCTTCCACCAGCGCGATCACGTCCGCATTCCAGCTGCGGACTTCGGCGGTGACTTCGTCCCAGCCGCGATGAATGCGGCAGGCGTTCCAGAAGACGACCTTCACATCGCGGGTCTCGCTGCGATCGGGCTGAGCTCGCCAGTCCTCGGACCAGACTCCCACGATGAGCAGTGCCGAACAGATGGCCCAGCGGATCAGTCGCTTGCGTTCATGCCGTTGCAGCACAGTGAGAGCCAGCGTGACCACCGCCAGTACGGGGAGCGGCAATCCGTAATAGATGGTCGACAAGCCGAAGATCTGGTCCCGCATCAGGCGAGCGAAGACCCCCAGAGCCACGACAGCATACAACCCGCATACAGTCCAGCTGTGGAGGTAGCTCCCGAGGGTGCGAACCTCGACGGGCGGCGCGGGCGATGGTAACTGGGGATCGAGGGGTGAGGTCATGAGGGAGGTAAGCCGGAGTGAGGGCCGTCGGGTTGGCCCGTGGGAGAGGCTTCCAGCCTGTCAGGACTTCCCGGAAAGAAGACAGGCTGGAAGCCGATCCCACGGGATGTTCCAGTTTTCACCGGCCTGCCAACAATTCACGGTCAATACAACCCACTCACGGTGAATTGACGGCATATCTCCGAGCCGTGGGGATTTTGCCGGTGAGGGCGATTGTGCCGCACGCCCGCATGGCCGCGAGGAGTGTCTCGGCGCGTGCTCCGCGCTCCGCTGCGAAGACTTCGCGTGGCGGCTAAAACGGGGAGCGTCCTCAGTCCCAAGCCTGAGCTTGTGATCGAGGTTCGCGTCGCAGCGAAACGTGGGTTTGGTTTCGCCGCTGCTGACCGTGTGATAAGGTGTCCCCGATGCGTCTTCGCGATGCTCGCTTCCCGTGTTCGAGTCCGCTGGCTCTTAAGGTCTCCCCATGTCCGAATCGCAAGCCCCGTCCACGTCTTCCGCCAATCCGCTGGCCCTGCCCCGTCGCTCCTTCTTGGCCGCAGCGGCCGGGGCGGTGGGACTGGCTACCGTGGCCCAGGCTCGCGACTACGGTCCCGGAGCTGAGCCAGTCCGCTATCCCGACCCGGACATCGTGACGCTCGATCCCCGGTTCAAGAAGTACGCCCTGGGTAACACTCCGATTCAGCGGCTCTATCACAGCCCGAACATGATGTGGGCGGAAGGCCCGGCGTGGAACGGTGTCGGGCGGTATCTGCTCTGGTCGGACATCCCGAACAACGTGCAGCACCGCTGGCTGGAAGAGGACGGCCACGTGAGTACGTTCCGCAACCCGGCGGGGAACAGCAACGGGAATACGTTCGACTTTCAAGGACGACAGATCTCCTGCGAGCATGGCACCCGCCGCGTCGTGCGGTACGAGTACGACGGCAGCGTGACCGTCCTAGCCGACAAGTTCGACGGCAAGTCGCTCAACGCCCCCAACGATGCCGTCGTCCACCCCAACGGCGACATCTGGTTCACCGACCCCGGCTACGGCAGCCTGATGAACTATGAGGGGAACAAGGCGAAGAGCGAGACGGTCCAGCCCTATCAGAAGGAGGCGGTCTATCGCATCGACGGCAAGACGCTGAAGATCGAGAAGGTCACGGACGAGATCTTCAAGCCGAACGGCCTCTGTTTCTCGCCCGACTATAAGAAGCTGTACGTGGCCGATACGGGGGCCTCGCACTACCCGGAGGCTCCGAAGAACATCAAGGTGTGGGATGTGGTGGAGGAGAAGAAGCTGGCGGGTGGGAAGGAGTTTGCTTCAATGAAGCTGAGGATGCTGTCCAATTGGGATCAACTCTCTGAAGCCGAAAAGAAAGGACTCGACAGTGGAGTCTTGTTTGCCGATCGCACGAAACAAATCGAAAAAGCCGGGTTCGCCGACGGCATCCGCTGCGACACCGATGGCAACATCTGGGCCAGTGCGGGCTGGGTCGGCGACGGCTACGATGGCGTGCATGTCTTCGAGCCGACCGAAGGGGTCCGCATCGGCCAGATCCGCCTCCCCGAGATTTGCAGCAACGTCTGCTTCGGCGGGTCACGCCGCAACCGCCTGTTCATGACCGGGAGTACCTCGCTCTACGCCGTTTATGTGGAGACGCAAGGCGCTCACATCACGTGAGACACCGGACTGATTTCGAGAGTGAGAGTGCGTACGCCCCTCCCTCTCGGTGCTTCTGAAGTATCAAAGTCGAGACACGTTCTTTCCCCCAGTCAATCCTCACCATCCAGGAATTCCCCTTGGCCACCTACGATGACGATGAGTTTGAAGAGATTCCTCGCAAGAAGAAAAAGACTTCCTCCAATAAGAGCGGCAAATCCCCCCAGAAGAAATCCAGGCCCTACTCTTCCGGCAACACTTCCGGAGCAGCTGTGATCTGGATCATTGTGGGTGGCCTTGTCGCCGTTGGATTGCTCGGGTTCTTGTTGCTCCCCGTCATCAGCAAGTATCGACTGGAATCGCGGAGGCCCATGGCAGCTGATCGTATGAAACAGCTGGGATTAGCGCTGCACAATTACCACGACACGTTCAATAGGTTTCCACCGGGAAGTGTCGCGAGAGAAGACGGAACGCAGATGATCGGCTGGGAAGCTCATCTCCTTCCGCATCTCCGGCAACGGGCCAAGTTCAATCAGATCGACATGAACTTTCCTTGGAACAGTCCACAAAACGAAGGCGTCTTTTCTCAACAAGTCGTGGCGTACCAGAATCCAGCACTCCAAGGCTCCACAGAACCCAACACCTCTCACATTGCGGGCAATTCGCACATCTTCTTCGTCAACAGATGCCATCCCATTCGCGACACGACTGATGGAACAGCGAACACACTGGCCATCGGCGAGGTCTCTGCGGGATTCAAGCGGTGGGGCGATCCAACCAATATGCGTGACCCGGCCCTGGGGCTGGGCCAGACTGCGGAACAGTTTGGCGGTCCCTTCCAGGGGGGAACCCATTTCCTGATCCTGGATGGTTCCGTGAGGTTCCTGAAAAGCGACATCGACCCCAAGATTCTCAAGGCATTGGCGACACCAAGCGGCAACGAAAGCCTTAACTTCTAATGTCCCATCACGGTTCCCGAATGGGTCGCTGCCGGTCGGGTTCCGCCTCGCTTTCATCACTTTCACAGCCCGCTTACACTGCGATTGAAGGTCAGGCTTAGTCTGGCCGATCCCCTGCCCCTCTGTTGAGTGAGCGCCACGATGGCCGAGTTTTTCCCGAACGTCCCCAAGATCGAATTCGAAGGTCCGAAGTCCAAGAACCCGCTCGCCTTCAAGCACTACAACCCCGACGAAATCGTCGAGGGGCAGAAGATGAAGGATCTGTTCCGGTTCTCGGTCTGCTACTGGCACACCTTCCGGGGCACCGGGTCGGACCCGTTCGGATCGGCGACGTTGCAGCGGCCTTGGGATGATGGATCGAACTCGGTCGCCAACGCCTTAACCCGCGTGGATGCAGCGTTCGAGTTCATCTCCAAACTCGGCGCTCCGTTCTACTGCTGGCACGACCGTGACATCGCTCCCGAAGGCACCACCTTCAAGGAGAACAACAAGAACCTGGATGAGGTCGCCAAGAAGCTCAAGGCCAAGCAGAAGGAAACCGGCATCAAGCTGTTGTGGGGCACGGCGAATCTGTTCAGCCACCCGCGTTACATGCACGGAGCGGCGACGACCTGCAACGCCGACGTGTTTGCCTATGCAGCTGCACAAGTGAAGAAGGCGATTGAAGTCACGCACGAACTGGGCGGCGCGAACTACGTCTTCTGGGGCGGTCGCGAGGGGTATCACAACCTCTATAACACCGACATGAAGCGCGAGCTGGACCACCTCGCCAAGTTCATGCACATGGCCCATGACCATGCGAAGTCGATCGGCTTCAAGGGGATGTTCCTGTTCGAGCCCAAGCCGAAAGAGCCGACCAAGCACCAGTACGACTTCGACGCCGCCGCCTGCCTGAACTTCATCGGGCGCAACGGCCTCGACGGCATCGTGAAGCTCAACATCGAGACCAACCACGCCACCCTGGCCGGTCACACGATGATGCACGAACTGGAGTACGCCCGCATCCACAACGCCCTCGGATCGATCGACGCCAACACCGGCGACCTGCTGCTGGGTTGGGACACCGACCAGTTCCCGACCGATATTTACTTGACCACGCAGATGATGCTCGTACTCCTGAAGCAGAAGGGGATCAAGCCGGGCGGAGTGAACTTCGACGCCAAGGTCCGCCGCGAAAGCTTCGAGCCGGTCGACCTGTTCCACGCCCACATCGGCGGCATGGACGCCTTCGCCCGAGGTGCCAAGATCGCAGCTGCGATCCGCAAGGACGGCGTGCTGGATGACTTCGTGAAGAACCGCTACCGCAGCTTCGACACCGCCTTCGGCAAGAAGATCGACAGCGGCAAAGCGACCTTCGCCGACTGCGAAAAGTACATCTCCGAAAAGGGCGAAGCCGGACCGAACGAGTCGGGCCGCCAGGAGTATTTAGAGAACGTGATCAACATGTACCTGTGAGGCGAGCGTCCGGCGTGAGCCATTCGCCGTCAAGCTTGCTCGACGTGTCGACTATTGAGCAACCGGGGAGTTCGCACTCTCCGGTTGCTGTTTTCAGGTGGCGGATTGCCTGCAACCCACGACAAAGAAGGCGACATGTTCATCTATAATACCGCAGGAGGGTGCATCGCTGTCCTAGGATTTGCCATCGCTTTTGGGATTGGCAGTCTAGTCGGTCAGACCGAGGAAGGGTCGCTGATGATGATCGCCGGAGTGGTGATTGCCCTGGTGGATTCTGTCTATCGGTGGAAGTCCGATGACGGCCATTGGCTGCTACCAGAACGCGGAGGTAGCTTGTTTTTTGTGCCCGCATGGGCGATCGGAATAATTTGGCTCGCACTGGGGATCGTGTACACGCTCACGCCCAAACTTTGACCAATGGGAGCCCTACCTCGCCTTGAATCACCGCATCGTCGAACGCCTGACGCAGGAACTCGCCGATTCCAACATCGACGCCCGCGTGTACAAGCTGTTCAAGCTGACTCCGACGGAGATCGCACTGGTGGAACGCGAGGTCGAGCATTGAAGAACTCTTCACCGCGAGAGTGGTGGCAGCAGGTAGCCGTGGGTGCAAACCCACGGATGAGGTCGGGACGGAGGACTCAGCCGCGAGAGCGGCGACAGAGGCGCTGTCGCCGCTCTCGCGGCTTGATGCCGTCTGTTGATTTCGACTCCGTGGGCTGTCGCCCACGGCTATCTGCTGTCGCCGCATTCGCGGCTCGGAGTCCAGCGGCGCGAGTGATCGCGCTCGATTCGGACGCTATGTGGCGGAGATCAAGAAGCTGCGGGGGAAGGCGAACCCGCTGAGTGCAGCCGCGCTCAAGGCGTTGCGGGACGAAGACGCCCGCACGCTGGCCCCGGCTCGACTGTTGGCCGCTGAGGCATTGACGCTGGAACACGAACTGAGCGACCTCGTGAACGCCGCCTATGGGTTGACGCCCGCCGAGATCGAACTGCTGTGGGACACTGCCCCCCCGCGCATGCCGATTGGTCGAACGCCAATCGCTCCGTGAGCGGCACGGCGCTAGCCGCCGGTTCCCCTGACCGCTCGCTGGCCGCAGAACCGGCAGCTAGCGCCGTGCCGCACACTCGTTGCGAGAAGGCTCCGGGCGCTGACGCTTCCGGCTCGGGGGAGTGATGGCGGATTCGCAGGGCGGGGGACTCGACAGACTTACGTCTGCCGCTCGCGGACATCATTGCCCGCGTGTGCAAGCTGTTACATCTCGTCAATTCGACTGAGCCAATTGTCGCGTCGCTGAGGCGAGAGTAGACTGGACACCGACCAGACATCAAACTGCGACTCAAACGTGGAGTGCCGCCATCATGGTCCCACTGACCACCGAGCAGTGCGAAGCCATCACGCACGGGGCACCGGTGGAAGTCAGCGATGGCGAGCGGGTGTACTCTCTCATCACGCAGGAGCAGTACGACCAGTGACGAGCCTATTTGTCTGCGGAGGTGGTCGATCCTGCGGTTCCCTCGGAGTGTGCCATGATCATGCGAATTGCCGTCTGGGGAATTTATCTCTGGATGAGCGTCTATGTCGTCGGTTCTCATTTCGCCCACGCACAGAACAATGGCGGGGGAAACGGCAACAATGGCGTCGGCGGGATTCGCATCGACGCTGACGGAGTCGTCTCGACCATCGTTCCACTCAAGGAGTCCGCAGCTGCCACCAAAAAGCGGCAACAGGCGTACCTGACTTCCAATCTGCTCGAGCCGCTGGCGATGTCGACTCTGTCGCGGAGAGTCTCCTTGAAGCAACTGGATTCGCAGTTGGCAGAGATTGCGAAGGCGGGCGGTGAGGCTCCCGCCGAACTGAGATACCTGGCGGGTTTGACGCGAATCGATTATGTGGTCGTCGACCGAGAGACGCACGACATTGCGCTGGTCGGTCCCGCCGAGGGGTTCGCGCCAGATCTGCAAGGGCGGATGCGCGGAGTCGCCTCGGGCCGTCCGGTATTGAATCTGGAGGATCTCCTGGTGGCCTGGCGGACGGTCGACTCCGGAAGCACCTACGTGAGCTGCTCCATCGATCCGACCAAGGAGGGTCTGGCGGCATTTAATGCATTCACCAGCCAGAATCAGGTGGCCACTCCGAATACGGTCGGGCAACTGTTTGACCGGATGGCTTCCCGGTTGGGCCGCCAGGTCATCACGGTCAGCGGTGTCCCCCAGAACTCTCACTTCGCGGTGGTACTCGTTGAAGCCGATCTGCGGATGAAGCGGATCGCCCTCGGCAAAGACCCGTCTGGAGTCCGAGGAGTGGTGAGCCATTTATCGCTCATGCGACTGGGAGATGCCGCGTCGAGCCGCTGGTGGTTTGTGCCGTTGTATGATCCGATCGAGGCCAATGCGGACCGTTCGCTGTACCACTTGTCCGGGCAGCGATTGCAACTGCTGGGTCAGGACGAGTTCACCAACTCTCAGGGAGAGCGTTCCAACACATCCACCAACAAACTGGGCACGACCAAGTTTGTCCAGAAATTCACGGAGCAGATCCCGGAGTTGGCCGTTGCGAATCCCTCGTTTGCCGAGTTGCAAAATCTGTTCGACTGGATGGTGGTCTGCACGCTGATTCGCCGCCATCAACTCGATGCCTCGATTCAGTGGCAGCCACAAGGGCTGGGAGATGCGAAGCTGTGGCCGACCAAGTCCTATCCAGTCCCGACCGGAGTCGATTCGGTGGCGGCGACGAACCGCGTGGGCCGGACCGTGCTGGGGCTGGTCGGGGGAGTGGAGATCAATGCTGACGCGGTGATTTCCAAGACCTCGCCGTTGGCAGCAGGAGACGCACCGTCGCTCCCCGCGCGGCATGAGACGCGGGCGTGGAACGATTAGCAGTGCCGCGTCGGTGCGAATTTCTCGCAAGTCATCGGCCCGTTTAGCTGCGACGCGAAGTCTTCGCAGCGGAGCATACGCGTGTATCGACACCCACTACGATAACCCGGATCATCCGAGTGATCTTCATTCTCCTGACAATCCTTACAATCACAATTGGCGCAATACTTGAATTGACAGTAGCGATCGTCACTCCGAATCGATGGCTCTGGGAATCCTCGTTTGACCCGATCCACGGTCAACATAGGGTTCAGGGAGGTCGCTCTTTCGAGCCCTCACCAGTCGTTTTGCGACGAGAACCCCATGCGTACAGTCCAGCCACCACCGGCCGCCTCGCACCGTAAAGGAGCCATTCTGGTACTCGCTGCGGTGTTGATGGTTTTCGTCTTTGCGTTTGTCGCGTTTACGGTCGATGTCGGCTATATGACACTCACCAAGGGGGAGTTGCAGAATGCCGCCGATTCCGCAGCCTTGGCGGGAGTCATGAGCCTCGGGGACGGGCAAGCTGTGGCGCGGTCGGTCGCTCAAGATTTTGCCGGACGACACCGGGCAGCGGGATCGCCGGTGGTGGTTCCGAATGCCGATGTGTTGATCGGTCAGTTTGACTTCGTCAACAAGACGTTTGTCGAGACTTCGACCGGGGCCAATGCCGTGCGGGTCTTCACGCGGGTGACCGACAAGCCATTCTTCTTTGCCCCAGTGATCGGGCAGAACAAATTCGACTCCAGCGGCCAAGCGACCGCCATGCTCAATCCCCGAGACATCGTGTTCGTCGTCGACACCAGCGGGTCGATGAACGACGATACCGAGCCGCAATGGGCCACGCGGACGATCAACGGACTATATGCCAGCACTGGCTATCCCAACGTCGCCACTCCGCTCATCCAGGATCTGTACACCGACCTGGGCTTCGGAACCTATCCGGGGACAATGGAAAACTTGGGACAACCACTCGGTGTTCCGTCAGACAGCTATGCCTATGCAGAAATGACCAAGGACGATGGGGCACTGTCCGATGCGTCGATCGCCGCACAGTACCGGATCGCTGTCTCCGATACCGAATCGACACGGCGGGTCAAAGCCTATAGTTGGATCATCGACAACCAGATCGCGGTGCTGATGCCGACCGCTAAGCCGACGCCGAATTCGACGACCAACTATGGGTATTGGGAGAAGTACATCGACTATGTGATCTACTGCCCCGCCGTGGGAATCGCACCTCCCCCGATCGATCCGCCAGGCGATGGCGGTGGCGGTGGCGGTGGAGGAGGCGGAGGCGGCGACCCACCACCTCCCCCGCCCCCTGAGCCTCCGCTCGGACGGTACGTGCCTGGGGCAGGAGTCGCTTCGCCACAGGTCGCAGCCCAGGGCTTACGGCGTCAGCCCCGGATCGCCGCCAGCTACGGACTGGCCGCTCCGATCATCACGTCGGTGGCCGAACTGGTCTCGGGGTATGTCCCCTACACCAGTAGCGGGACGCTGCCCGGTGTGCCTCGACTCGGCAGCACAGTTCAGGTCTATGTGCCTCCGAGTGTCGATGGCGACAACTTCTGGGGCTACAACAATCCCAACAAGTACACGTTTTCGAATCCAGCCTGGATCGACTGGACCGATATGAGTGGTGGCCAGAACAAGATCGGCTACCTGACCTACGTCCAGTTCATCCTCGACTTCGGCCGTGAGCGCAGCCCGGATGTCGATACATGGAGCGGCAACGCCCAAGCGGGTGTCGGCACCAAGACTCAGCTGTCGGTCCAGAGTCCCTATTGTTCGTATCACAGCGAATCGACCGCAGGGGGCACGTTCAGCTTCCCTCCTCGCGAGCAGCCGATGCACGCTTGTCGCCGATCATTGATTGCGGCTCTGAAGATCGTCAAGGACCGCAATGCGGGGCTCTCCGCCGGAGCAGGCGACCGCGTGGCCATCATTTCGTTCGATGGTCTCGACAGCGACCACGCCCCCGTCCTCGTGCAATCGTTGACGAGTAACTACACGAACGCGATGGCCAGTTGTACGACGCTGCAAGCGGTCTCGGATATCGGAGCCACAACCGCGATTGAAGCCGGACTGATCGCCGCCCGTGCCCATCTCAAGCCGACCTCGCAGGGGGGGCAGGGACGGTCATTCGCCAAGAAGGTCGTGGTGCTGCTGACCGATGGAGTCCCCAATGCCTGGCAGTCCTCGACAGGGACCATCAATGGCTACATCACCACCAATCCAAATGCGGATTACTACGCCAGCGGCTACAAGTGGCTGAACTCGGCACTGATGCAAGCCGCCACGTTCGAAGGCGAGAACACCGTCGTGTATCCCGTCGGCATCGGACTGGGGACCGACTACAACTTCATGGATCGGATGGCCCGGATGGCCAAGTCCGACGAATCGGGCTTGAGCCCGCGCGGATCTGGCAACCCGGCGGAGTACGAGCAACGGCTCACGGACATCTTCGAAGAGATCATCAAGAATCCCGGCGGACGGATGGTCGATTGAGGGGGATCGTTGAGTGTTGAGTGTTGAGGGTTGAGGGTTGAGGGTTGAGGGTTGAGGGTTGAGGGTTGAGGGTTGAGGGTTGAGGGTTGAGGGTTGAGGGTTGAGGGG
>JAYSUV010000045.1:0-6451 GCA_043718945.1 Planctomycetota bacterium | reverse complement strand
CTCGGCCTGGACATCAAGATGTTCTACGGCGGCCCGAAGGAAGCGGTGATGCACGGCATCTACCGCCAGAACATGGGCTACAGCCACATCGTCATCGGCCGCAAGCACGCGGATGTGCCGTACGCTGACGGCGGGAACATCTGGGGCGACTTCGACGCGCAGGAGATATTCAAGAGCCTCAAGGGCGACCTGAAGATCAAGACCGTCAACGTCGGCTTCGCAGCCTACTACGAGTCGTGCGGCCGCGTCGACCTGTGCGAGAAGCATAAGGACGAGAAGCCCGTGTCGATCTCCGGCAAGGATGTCCGCGCCAGCCTGCTCAAGGCAGAACAAGTCGACCCCCGCGTGATGCGTCCAAGCACCAGCCGCATCCTCGGTGCGGCGATGAAGACGGCGTAGGGACCCCAGATTGGTAATTCGATTCGAGGGGACGAGTTGTAAGGCTCGTCCCTTTCTTCCTGCGCAGTCGAGCAAATCGCTAGAGTCAGTATACAGGAAGACCTGCACCCTCCCGCCAGAGGCGGCTTCCCGGAAGTATGGTTTGCCATGCCTAACAACGAACAAGAGCAACTCACCTGTTACCTCTCAGCTCCGTTTTCTGAGTCCGGTGCAGTACGTCAAGCGATTGCCGAAGGTATTACGGCAGCAGGTTTCCGCTTGATCGATTTTAGTCAACAACACGCAACTCATCAAAGTACTCGGGATGTGGTTATCGGTTGGTTGGCCAAAGCCGATTGTGTTGTCGCAGACTTAAGTGACAACAATCCAAACGTCCTTTTTGAGATGGGTGTTGCACTGGCGATGGGAAAGGCGGTATTTCCAGTGATGCGAATTGAGTCACGACAAATGTTTCATGCAGAGCTATTTGCGATGAGAGACATGAATACAATCACATATTCGGGTTCCTCTAAGGCACTGAGGAGCCTCACTTCTGAGATCATGTCATCGCTCATGCACTTCCGCGAGTCACCTCGCAAATCTCAGTTCCTGACAAGTCGAAAAACGATTGCTCCATTCTTCATTGACTGGGACAAACTCGACCGAACTGATGCTGACAATCTCATTCGAGAATTGCTCAGCCAAATGGGGCTGCGGCGAGTCGACTGGGAGAAGAATTCTAAGGAATTCGATCTGATCGCGGAGTATCCAAGGAAAGATCCTGATGGATTCGAGTATCGCGAACTATGGCTCGTTTCCACCGGACGAAGCCACATGCCCGGGATGCTAATTGACATGGCGGTGGATGATGCAGAGATGTTCATGCACCACCTCTATCGTGGCGGCTCTCGCTATGAAAAGATGTGGAAAGAACAAGAGTCTTTGCCGATGACTTTCTTATGGATTGAGATGACAGGGGAGGAAGAGCAATTCGACATGCTGCGAGAAAGATTCTCCTCTAGGGGCAGAAAGCGACGAATCGGTGGTTCAGTCCGAATGAGATTCTGGGACCGAGAGTACCTGACCAGGCTGGTGCAGCAATTCCCCAACATTGGCTACAAGTACTTCTCCGACGAAGGTCGTTCGCAGTCCAAGTTCCGCAAGGGGCCGGAAGAGTTGTACCAAGAGAATGTCACCCTGACCGACAATCTTGCTAAGACAATTGCGGATCTGGAGGAAGAAAAGAACCGCCGGGTCCGCGCGGAACGCGATTCTGTCTGGAAGGACATTTCGTTTTCCGCTGCCCACAAGATCGGAAACCCCGTCTTTGCAATCGAGACAAATCTGGGGCCGCTACAGAAGGGATTACTGAAGACCGGAAAGACGAGGCTGTCGAGGTGGTCGAATCGATTCGTGGTTCAGTCGAAAAGGCCAAGGGGATCGTTGAGCAGTTCAAGTCTTTGACAAAGGCTCAGCAAGTCACTCCCGTACCGACGCTGCTCCGGCCAATCCTTGAGGATAGTTGTCGAGTCCTTGATGCCAAGGGGATCGATTGCAATATCGCATGTCACAAGGATCTGAAAGTTCTTGGCGACCCTGAACGATTGGCTGAAGTGTTCGACGAATTGGTCAACAATGCCACACATTGGTTCGACAAGACGGATAAGAAGATCGAAGTTGATGTATCCATCGCGGACCAAGATTCTCTGCCTGGGGAAGTCGACTCGAATCTGAAATATGTCCTCGTGCATTTCCGAGACAATGGGAGTGGTGTTTCGATTGCGAACAAAGACCAGATATTCAATGCCTTCTTCTCAACGTATGATCAGGGGACCGGCATTGGTCTCGCTCTCGTTCGTCGCATCGTCGAGGGGCATGGTGGGGTCGTGTTCGAAACTGGCTTTCCTGGAGTCGGGGCCGACTTCGAGATCTACCTTCCGTTGTCCGAGGACGAAAGCAAGTGAACACTCGCATGGCCCGCATTCTGATTGTTGACGATGAGGTCGAGAACCGTGAGGCGCTCAAGCGCGCACTCGGAGACGAGAACGGAGATTGGTTCATTCAGGTCGCAGAGAATGAGACTGATGGATTGACCCTGCTTCGCAATCAGCAGCAGAAGGGAGAACCGATCGATGTCGTACTCACTGATCTGGTCATGCGATCGGAACAGAGTGGCATGACGATGCTGGAAGAAGCACGGAAGATCGATCCGTTGGTGATGGCCATTCTGTTCACGGCCAAGGAAAAGAGCCTCGATCGATACAAGGCTTTCGACTACGGGGCGTTCGACGTTGTTGAGAAGAACATTCGCGGTACGACAGCTGTTCGCGAGATCAACATCAAGACGCGGGCGGCACTGAGGTATCGAGAGTGGTCACAGAGGATCAACTACCTCCGGCGATACTTTGACCCCAAGCTGTTTGATGCGATTGGACGAGACCCTTCGGTTTTGGAGCTTGGGCAGCGGACTGTCACCATCGTCTTTTGGGACATCCGGGGTTTTTCACTGCTATGTGAGATTCTGAAGGCACACCCTGATCTGATCGCAGGTTTCCTGAAAGAGTACTGCCAAGAGGCGGCGCAGGTTGTGTTCCGGCACGGAGGGGTGCTCGACAAATTCATTGGCGATGGTGTCATGGCTCTGTTTGGAGCGTTAAGTCACGATAGAGACTCAGATGCGGATCATGCGGCAAATGCAGTTCGAGCAGGGCTGGAATTGCGAGACCGGTTCAACCGTTTGGTGGCCAAATGGATGCCGCAATGGACCCTATACACTCCGCAGAACATCGAGATCGGAATCGGGTGTGGAATTCATACGGGGGAAGTTCTCGTCGGAAACGTCGGCACCGATTTTCGCGACCAGTTCACTGCACTTGGCTCCCACGTCAACTTGGCTGCTCGGATCGAGGGGGAATCAAAGCATGGTCAAGTTCTCATGTCGCAGACAACACAAGGTCGCGTCATTTCGCTGTTTGAACTCGCAAAGGCTGAAAAGATCAATGACATCAAGAACATTCCTGGCGAGTTTCAGTTGTACAACGCAGTATCAGCAAAACGTCCGTAGATCGGGCCGGTAGAATCGGCTACGAACACCTGCGCCATCTTAGGCGGCTTCTTGGCTAACAACGACTCCCCCCCACTCTTGAATGGCCTGAGACAGTGACGGTATCGCGGGGTGGCCCAGACGCTGCTTTGAGCGTCTGGGTGACGAAGGCGGGATGGCCCAGACACTGCTTTGAGTGTCTGGGTTGCAGAGCAACAAGAGGGTGCGTTGGTGAGTGAACATGGACAGAGGGGTGAAAGTCCTCTTCAAGTAGACGTTCTCCGGCTTGTCGCTGACCGAAACTGCGTCGTCGCGAGGCGGGGTGGGGAGCATCGGGAGGCGAATGGCCAGTCCGCAACTGAGTGCCGCATTCATCTCCAGGCGGGATTCGGCCGGGTTGTCTGGCGAGCCTGCCCTCTTATGGCGAAGCCCAGATCAGAGCGATCCGAAAGTCGACGACGCTGAGGGGTCACGTGTGAAAGCGACCGTCGGAGCAATCAGGTGGTTGGAGGCGGAATGGTTGGAAGTCCAGGTTCATGAAGCCAAGAGACCTGTCGAGAGTCAGACCACACTCGGCAGGAGTCAGAGGAACCATAGTCGCGCTGAAGCCGGGTCACTCCGGGGGAGCGAAGGCCGGCGGGGCCGGTACATGCCGCCTCGGGAGCAGCCTCTGTTGCCCCGCCGAGTCATCCGCCCGTGGTGGCCAGGAAGATGGATGCGTGATGACCAAACACACGGAACCACAACCCGCGAAAGTTCCGCTGGCTCAACAAGCGGGAACAGCTTTGCCGCATGCGGATCATCCGCTGTGGCGGTCGGCGAAACCGTGTGCGTGGACCGTCCGCATGTTGACGACTCTGATTCAAGGAGTGGAAGGAGACAAATGGTTCCGACTGTTTGACAAGGTGTTTTCGGAGCGGAACTTGCTGGCTGCGTTTCAACAAGTCGCGAGGAACGATGGGGCACCGGGGGTGGATCACGTCACGACATCGGAGTTCGAACGACAGCTGCCAGACTCGATCTGGGAGCGATCGGATCGGCTGAAGTCGGGGACGTTCCAACCGCAGTGCATTCGTCGCGTTCACATCCCGAAGCCGGGCACGAACGAGACCAGACCGTTGGCCCCTGTTGGCCAGGGCTTCCAAAGTGGAAAACACTGGGAATTCTCGTGATATTCGGCTGACGTTCGACATTCAAGCGGGCACCGCTTCCCTCTTTGTCCCGCCAGGGACAGCCGAAAATAGCCCACCGCTTGAGCGGTGGGAAATGCGGTCTTGCGAGGCCCCAGCCCCGTCAGGGGCGACAGAAACGCCGCGCGACGGATGGTGCGTGAGCCTCATCGTGAAGGTTCTGTCGTCCCTGACGGGACTGGGTGGGTGAGGCTGCGGCGCAGTCCCACCGTTGAAACGGTGAGCTATTGTCGGGTGTCCCTGCCGGGACAAAAACCAGGATTTTCCTTCGGAAATGACCACCTTGGAAGCCCTGCCCCTGTTGGCTTATACGGCCGACGGTTCGAGATCGCGTGGTGCAGGCAGCGATTGTGAACGTGATTGAACCGATCTTCGAGCGAGACTTCGCGGAACAGAGCTATGGGTTTCGTCCGGGACGTGGTTGCAAGGATGCGTTGCGTCGAGTCGATGAGTTACTCAAGGCGGGCTACACCCATGTGGTGGATGCTGACCTGAAGGGGTATTTCGACACGATTCCTCATGATCGTTTGATGGATCGCCTGAAGACGAAGATTGCCGATGGCCGGCGAGGCCGGATGGAATGCCGCCGCGATGTCACGGACGGCGTGGGCCTTGGGAAACCTGCCTCGCCGTTCCATCCGCCCGCGGCTCCGTGCTGTCGTTGATCGAATCGTTCCTGAAGGCGAACATCCTGGATGGTCTGGAGGAATGGACGCCGACTGCGGGGGCTCCGCAAGGAGCGGTCCTCAGTCCGCTGCTGAGCAACGTGTCCCTGGACCCGCTGGATCATTTGTTGGCCGCGAGCGGCTTTCAGATGGTGCGCTACGCCGACGACTTTGTGGTGTTGTGTCGAACTGCCGAAGCAGCCACACAGGCATTGGAGTTGATCCAGTCCTGGGTGAGCGAGAACGGCCTGACACTGCATCCAACGAAGACCCGTCTGGTCGATGCCGCTCAGGAGGGTTTCGACTTTCTGGGCTACCACTTCGAACGCGACCAACACTGGCCACGTCAGAAGAGTGTCCAAAAGTTGAAAGACTCACTGCGCGTCAAGACCCGGCGGAATTCCGGTCGCTCGCTGGACCGCATCATCGCGGATGTGAACCGCACGCTTCGCGGATGGTTCACATACTTCCAGCACAGCACCCGTCGCTCGGAATATCGCGGCTTGGACGGCTGGCTCCGCCGACGGCTGCGAAGCCTGCTTCGTCGCCGCCAAGGCAGCCCCGGACACGGCCACACCGCCCGGGATTGCTTCACCTGGCCGAACCGCTTCTTCGCTGCTCATGGGCTGTACAGTCTGGCCACCGCCCATGCCGCAGCCTGTCAATCCTCACTGAGGTGAACCATCAACCGGAGAGCCGGATGCGGGAGACCCGCCCGTCCGGTTCGGAGGGAGGGGGGACTCAACCCAATGAGTCCTCCCTACCCCTATTCGAGCTCAGTTCCCTCCCGGAGACTAGTCCCCCACTGCCAAACCGATCTATCACCAAACCGAGAATTTCGTTGAAGTACCGCCTTTCGGATCACGGAGGGGCGGAGCATCGCAGGCAAGGCGGCGAAGGGGGTGGTGACGGAGCGGCAGAGGGCGATTTTGGATGAGTTCCGGCGGTCGCGGACGGAGCCGGGGTGGGTGGTGCAGCGGGCGGCGGTGGTGCAGCGGGCGGCAGGTCTCGATGATGGTCAGCATCGTTTCGACGAAGCGGCTGCCGTGGGCGTTTTGTGTGTCGAAGGAAAGTTTGCGCCAGATCACGGCGTGGCGGAGGACTTGTTCGGCGCGATTATTGGTCGGCTGAACACCGGCGTGGGTCAGGAACATCCAGAGTTGGTCCCAGCGGTT
>JAYSUV010000440.1:0-11289 GCA_043718945.1 Planctomycetota bacterium | reverse complement strand
TCGCACATCGAGCGGATCGGCGAAGACACATGGGAAGGGACCGTGCGCTACGGCGTAACCAGTCCGCCCGAGACTGGCCAGTCCACGTTCTCATTCGATACCGGCGGCGGCTCGCAGCACATCACTCAAGGCCGAGGCACCAGCGCCCGCTACTCCGCCCCTGGCAAGACCGCTCCCAACTTCGGCGGCGCGATCGGCGTGACGCAGGACAACGTCGAAGGCGTCGACATCTATGTCCCGATCTACAACTTCTCCGAATCCCACCACCTCGCTCCCACAGCTGTGACCGGCGCTTACAAGGCCACGCTGTTCTTCCTGACCGCGACCGTCAACAGCGACGGGTTCAAAGGGTTTTCGGCGGGTGAGGTGCTGTTCCTCGGAGCCTCCGGTACGCAGCGGGGCCAGGAGGACTGGGAGATCACGTTCAAGTTCGCCGCCAGTCCCAACGCCACCGGCCTGGTCATCGGCGAGATCACCGGGATCAACAAAAAAGGGTGGGAGTACCTGTGGGTGCGGTACGCGGACTCCGAGGATACGACCGCCAAAGTGCTGGTCAAGAAGCCGATCGCGGTCTACGTCGAACAGGTCTATCCCACCACCGGATTTGCTGCTCTCGGGATCGGCACGTAGAGCGACACGAACGGAAGAGTGATAGCCGCAGATGAACACAGATGAACGCAGATGGGATGGTTCGCATCCCGTGAGGGCTGCGACTCCCAGCCACCTCTGATCTGTGTTCATCTGCGTTCATCTGCGGCTACACCATTTCTTCTCAACAACCCCGATCCTTCACTGACGCCCCGTCATGCCCGACCCATTCCAGAAGGTCCAGTCAGGTCAGCCGCTGAAGATTCCAGCCGAGACGTTCAATGCGTTCCTCGACGCGGCGCAGGACTTCCGGTCGCGGCAGCAGTCACGCACCCGCGATGTTCAACCGACGTTCCGCCAATCCGGGATCGTGAAGGTCAAGAACGCCTCGGGCGAAGACCGGGGCCGGTTCGACATCCTGGGCATCGATCGCCCGATCTTCACGCCGACTGACAACCTCGACACATTCCAGAACGATGTACTGCTGGTCGGTGTGGTCCCGGACAAGGAGGACCATCCCGGCCGGTTTTGCATTTTGCTGGAGCCACTCGCGGTCGATAGCATCGGCCTGGCCGTCATCAGCGGAGTCTGCCCGGTGCGGCTGGACATCGAGGAAGAGAGCGACACGTTCGCCGAGATCGAACACGAAGAGACCGAGTTCCTCAAGTCCGGTGGCAGCGGGTCGGCGACGATCCTCTGGAAAGAATCCGGCACCGGGGCCGACAAGTGGGCCGTGGTTCGTCTCGGTGATGCCCAGCCGATCATCCGCAAGGCCGAGATGATCGATACTCTCAAACAGGGAGACAACGAACCCGCCAATGCCTGGCTCCTCAAGTACGAGAACGACGCGTGGGAGCGCACCGACCAGCAGATCGACCTCTATGGCGACCAGGGGTTCCGGGGCGTGGCGTTCGGCAAGACCTCCACCGTCGATGCGGGGGACAAGATCGATGTCTACTTCTCCCACGAGGCGAAACACTGGTACGGCGTGATCGGTGGCTGGTACTTCCACGGCGATGTCGTGGACGACATCCCGCATGAGGCCAGCGGCCAGGTGCGGGTCAACGTCGGAGCCGGGGCCGACTTTCGCGAGGTCATCGTCACCGCCTTCAGCCCCTATGCCGCCGTCAAGAAGGACGACTTCGTCTCGGCCAACTGGAATACCTTCAGTCGGCATTGGGACATCGGGCCCTTCCAAAGCGGGACAGCTGCCGAACCCGGCTGTGGGTTGGAGAAGGTCGACGATGCCAACGATCCCGATGACGGCAAACTGCGTGTGAAGGTGGCGGATCTCGCTGGACTGCTCACCGACACTGAACACCCTGATATGAAAACTCGACTACCTCGGATCGCCCTGTCTTGACAAAGCAATCTCGGCAAGCGAAGAATCACTCGTGAGGAGGTACTGAAGCATCTTCCTCAAACAGATGAATGACACGAACCGAACGCATACCGTAGGATTCGTCATGTCGCGCCGTTCGAAGCTACCGACGATTCAGACTCCAGAAACGGTCAATCCGGTTCCTGCTGACGGTGTTGCTTTCACTCGCCGTGCGAATTGGGTCGGCACGGTTGCGGCGTTTGTCTTTGGGATTGCGATCGCAGCGTTCGTCGGTGCCGCAGTGTGGCCGTATGAGGCAGTGGCGAGAGGAGTCCAGTCCCACAATCCGCAAAGAGTCTATCGGCACCAGCCGCCAAACCGATTGTCACAGAGCCGGAACTCTGGCGTGTGGCCGCGATGACCGATGAGGAACTCGCTGCGGTCGACATTGCTTACATCAACTTGTTGTGTGCGACGGGATTGCCCGGTTCTGAGTCGCTGAACATCCCGCAATGCCGCCAGACACTGGATCAATGGGCGGCACTGGTGCAGCGTCAAACGGAGAAATACCTCTACAAGTTTCAGCAGAACCCCAAGGAGTACGAGGGCAAAGAGGGTTACTTCCGGATGTTGATGCTCGTAACGGTGCTGCAGCAGGATCTCGGCGTGCATTACAACATGGACCGAGTACGGGAAGTGGACTTCAAACGGTCGCAGGACTTGTTCGTCCACGGAATGATCAACAACCAGAACGGCGGCACGTGTACGTCCATGCCAGTTCTCTACACAGCTGTGGCTCGTCGGTTGGGATATCCTGTGCGGTTGGTTCTTGCAAAGGCACATGTGCTGTGTCGCTGGGACGATGGAACAGTCCGGTTCAACATCGAAGGCTCTGGAGACGGGATGAACAGCCATCCCGACGAACACTACCACACATGGCCATATCCAATCACGGCTGCTGAAATTGAACGTGGCGAGTATCTGCGTGCGTTGACTCCTCGCGAAGAACTGGCACTCTTCCTGGCGGGACGCGGCCATTGCTTGGATGAAAATGGCCGCGAGGCGGAAGCCTATGTGGCGTATGCCCATGCTTACGAACTGGCCCCGAAACAGCCGGAGAATTTGGTATTCCTCCGCCGCGCACTGCGTGAATCCATTGATCTTCCAGCTCTGGCTCGACAAAAAGGTGAGGCGGGCCGAGAACGGTCTGCAGCGCTGTTTGACGATGTCATCCTGCAAAACCGTCTGACTCAAGCACAGATGGAGAGACAATTTCGGCAGGAGCAAGAGTTCAGTCGCCAGAATGAGGCTTATCAGCGAAATCTGAGCGGCTCCATTTTTCCGGACGCTACGATAAACGCACCACCTCTTTTTCCCATCTCGCATCTCCCATTCCCCAACTGAAGGCGAGAACATGACCTCGAAAACCACCTGGACCAGTTTCGCAATCGCGTTCCTGATGGTCCTACAAGGAGCCAGCACCGCCTCCGCCTACTACAACCCGAGCTCAGGTCGCTTCCTCAGCCGAGATCCCATCATGTACCCCGATGGAGCGAACACGTACGCTGCATGGTACGTGCCAAGCCGGATGGACCCACACGGGAAGCAAGCAGCTGGGGATGAAGACTGGACTCCGCCCACCGGACGACGAATCTGGCCGCCAGAATGGCCTGTGTGCCCTCGGGGTGGTGGAGACTGGGAATGTGCGGGCGATACCGGAATCGATCCTGATGGGAGTGAATCCCCTCGGACGCCGACGATTCGAGGATTCTGTGGCTCGTTTCGAACTTCGATTGATGCCACAGCGATTGGACCGGTAGTTGATGATAGTCTGTTTGCATCGGCTGGGGAAATACTACGTCGAACGAACACTGAACTGGACAAGAGATTTCCAATCAATCACAGCAGCACGTCGAGTTGTACTGGGATGTGTTGCCCACTTCTCACTTTGAACAGTTCACGCAATTTCACAGTCGGAATCAAAGCTCGTGCTCAAGTACCAGTCATTGGAGTTCTCACTGTTTCGCTTCGCGTACAAATCACGGCGGTCGCAAGCGGGACAATCGGCGTCTGCGTGCCAAAGGGGTGCCCCTGCCCCGGTCCAATGCAGCCGATCAACCTTGAGAATAGCTTTGACCTCTCTGGCATTGTGATTAACATTGGGCAAGTCAACTAGGAGTTGAACTGTGAGATGCATGATTCGCTCATCATTCAAGACGATTATCCTCCTTTGGGGAATCGCCTCATTTTTCGCATTCCGCTTAGCATCCGCTGACAATGACCTGGAAATTGGAGATGGGCTCCTACGATCGATGCATACAACCACAGAGTTGTCATTCATCAAGCAATACCCGCTCGCACTCGACCGAAGAAACCTCCCGAAGGACATCAACGCTTCACTGAAAGAGCAGAACCGTCGCACAACGATGTTCGTGTTTGAGTCTGTCGACAAGAGGGAGGAACTGATTCCGATCTCATTGATTATCGCGTCGTACGGACCCTTCGATGGTGAAGATATCAAGCCTGGGATCACAACAGGGGTCATCGACAGCTCAAACGTTTCAACAACGTTTCAATTGATTCGTTGCCGTAAGACTGAAGCACCAGTGATTGTACTGCAAGTATCTGCAGTACGGTTCAGTTCTGATTCGACAGAACCTACTGAGGTTTTGACTCACATGAGAACGTTTCAGAGAGTTGGCGAAAATGCTTGGCATGAGGTGGAGTCGAAGGAACCTGCGAACAATACCCAACTACCTCCAAATCCTTGACTCCCTGCCCTGCCCCAACTGAAGGCGAGACCATGACCTCGAAAACCGCCTGGTCCAGTTTCGTGATCGCATTCCTGCTGATCCTACAAGGAGCCAGCACCGCCAACGCCTACTACAACCCCAGTTCCGGCCGCTTCCTCAGCCGCGACCCGATCATGTACCCGGACGGGGCAAATGCGTACGCAGCCTGGTATGTGCCCGCCAATGTCGATCCAGATGGAATGCTCGCAGTTACAGTGGTAGAAACACAGCAACCAAAGTGCAACACGAAGCCTGCCGTAGTAAGGTGGTTGTTTAGTCTTGAGAACGATGCTCCGTGCAATGGATTCATAGTCCAGAAGGTTACTGTGAAATGTGGGAAATCGAAGTGTGGAGACGAAATCAAGACTGAGACATATAGCTACTATGAAGCATGGCGAGTTCGCAAAGGTAAGCGAACCGGGGATGCGTTCAAAGGAGTGGATCGATTCATATCATCCCCGAGTGGTTGCCAAAAAGGCACATACGAGCAAACCGGCGAGATTCGCTTCTACTGTAACTCGGCAATCCCCGTGGGAGAGAATTATAATGGCGGTGCTCCTGGCGACGGTATTAATGGATGGGAAAAGGGGCGTTCATATCCAAGCACCCCTAGTAATTGCACTACTAGTGCAGGAGGCTTGTGGTCAAAGGAAGCTGAGCCAAGTTTTTGGGGCTCGTTAAGCGGAGTGACGGAATACTCCTACCGATGGGCGAAGCACGATTGGAATTGCTGTTCCAGCGATAAACCTTGCTGCGGTGATGGAAGCGTTACCGCAAAACTGGTTCACTCACCCTGACAGGCCAACGTCATGTCCGTTTTTCAAAAATCCGTGATTGCCCTCTACGCTTGGCCATTTGTCATAGCGACGCTTTTGTCGTCGATGTCTGCGGCCCCTCCTTCAAATGTGGGCAGTGACAGAAACGAGTGTGTCACAACAGAACAAGATGTGCTTGCAGCAGAATGGATGAAATTGATCGTTGGCCGTGAACAGCGCCAACAAAAAAGAGGAGCTGATCAGTTCGTAGGGTACTTACGCGGTCGATTGAACGTATCACCTCCTGACTGGTGGGTTGATGCCATTCGCAAGGATCCATCCATTGACGCGGACGCATCCGAGCGAACCATCAAACGGCTCGTCAAGTCTTGGAAGACATCCAGTGATGGTTGGGCGTTCCACGGAGTCAGTAGCGTCACAAACGAAGGCGACGACTTAAGGGTGAAACTCGATGGACATGATCTACTTTTGAAAAGAGCATTGGCAAGCGACTTCTCTGATTTAGGATGGAACAGCAAAGACATGGGAGCGGTGTCCGGAACCTTCCAAGATGAGCTTTTCGCAATGGCCGTTTCTTGTGACGAGGTCGGTCCTTCGTATATCGGAGTCTTCTTACAGGACAGTGGTCAGCTTAAATGGAAGAGAGAACTTCGTCCGACCGCCCCGGGGCAAAGCTCTGGAGGAAGTTGGGGCGCGTTCACAGAGGTTGTCATCAATGACAACACGGTAGCCATTTGGGTCGCTCATGACTATGGCGTTGGAATGGAAATCCTGGACAGACTGAGCGGAGAATCTATCGCGTATTTCAGCAGTGCTCAATGTAAGAATGCTCCCGAAACTACAGAGTCTCCTGTGCCTTGAGTTGCGTGTCGGCCGCAGATTCCGTTTGATGTAATCCTTGCCTGGCCCGCTCGATCAGCCAGCAGACATTCACCAACTTCGAATGGGTCATCGTCCCCAACGGCGACGTGGGCGAGATCCATGTCGACCTCCCGCAGGCCCGCATCGTCCCCTACACCGGCCAGACCCAGAACATCGGCGAGCTGAAGAAGTTCGCCTGCCAGGCCTGCCGAGGTGATGTCCTGGTCGAGGTCGATCACGATGACGAACTCACCCCCGACTGCCTCACTGAACTCGCAGCTGCGTTCGCCGACCTGCGAGTCGACTTCGCCTACTTAAACACCTGTGAGATCCACGACGGAAAACCCTGGAAGTACGACGAGCAGTTCGGTTGGCGCTACCGCCCGTTCACCTGGGATGGCCAGCCCCAGTTCGAGTGCGTGGCATTCGAGCCATCGCCAAAGTCGTTCTCGAAGATCTGGTTCGCCCCCAACCACGTCCGAGCCTGGCGCTCTTCGTTCTACCACCGCATCGGCGGCCACGATCCATCACGGGCAGTCCTCGACGACCACGACCTCCTCTGCCGTACCTATATTCACGGGCACGTCAAGCACATCGACCGCTGCCTCTACATCTACCACGTTCACCCCAACAACACATGCCGAGGCGACCAGAACGCGTTCATCCAAACCGAGACCCTCAACATCCACGACCAGTACATCTATCCGCTGGTCGAACGCTGGTGCGACCTCAACAGCCTTCGCAAGATCGACCTCTGCGGCGGCCTCAACCCCACCCCCGGCTACGAATCCGTCGACCTCCACGGTGCCCACATCACAGCTGACCTCAACCAGCGCTGGCCCTTCGGCGATGGCGAGATCGGCGTCTTCCGAGCCCACGACGCCCTCGAACACCTCCACAACCCGATCCACACCATACAAGAAGCCCACCGCTCCCTCACCCCCGGCGGCTGGCTCCTGACCCTCACCCCCAGCACCGACGGAAGAGGTGCCTTCCAAGACCCGACCCACGTCTCATTCTGGAACAGCAACTCCCTCTGGTACTACACCCGCCCCGAACAAGCCCGGTTCATCCACAGCCCCGTTCTGTTCGAACCCAACCGCGTCAAGAACTTCTACCCCAGCGACTGGCATCGGGAGCACGAGATCGTCTACGTGAAGGCGGATCTTCTCAATCTCTAATGATGGGCATGTCACACGCCGAAGTGATCGGTCAATCCGGTATGCTCAATTTACCCCCCGCAAGTGGAAGCTAATCGAGCGGGTCGCACAAGCGACCACTCAGAATTCACCCATAACTTCTCCTCCGTTGGGAGTGCCCATTGCCTGTAGTGTGGAATGAGACACGTGGGACGCTACGGCGCGCACGTGTCCATCTGCCAGCAGAAGATGAAACCGATGATTATGATTTCGGCTGCCTGTTCCCAGAAAGAGGGCGGGACCGGTGAAGACGCCGAGGCCGTCGCTCTGAGAGACCTCTATACCCAGGCCGATGTTGCTGCTTCCGTCGCTGCAACGTTCAAGCGATCCGCCTACGTTAACAAGTTCGATATTGGCCGCGTAACTAGACGGCCACCAGCCTTGTGGTGAAATCGGAATCGGTTGGTCGGACGGACATTGAAAGGCGGACCAGACCTGCGTCCCCAGCCGCTCGTTCGATGGGGATTGAAAGGCATCGAAGTTGTGATCGTAGGAGTTGTAGAGCGGCGTCTGATCGAGATACGGAGCGATGGCGATGCACCAGGGTGTCGTGACGTTGGGTGGTAAAGCTTGATACGCGTCGTGATAGTGGTGGAGGGCCAATCCGATTTGCCGCAGATTGTTGCGACACTGAGTGGCTCGGGCCGCCTCGCGAACCTGCTGAACAGCAGGCAGCAGCAGCGCGATCAGGACGGAGAAGATGGCGATGACGACCAGCAGTTCGATTAGGGTGAAGCCAGCGTGGCGATGATGGCGAATGGACGAGGTCATGTGACGACTCCTTGGTGTTTGTGTGAGAGGGGAGAACAGAAAACGCGGCGGGCAGGTGCAAACCAACCCGCCGCGTCTTGAAGAGTGATGAGGAAGTTGGAGTTGCTCAAGCGGTTTGCCGTTGAAGCACGACGGTCAGTAGCGGTAGACCCGCGTGCTAGTCCCGACGTTCACCAAACCGTCGCCGATCCGACATTGCTGAATGGTCAGATCGTAAGGGTCGATGTAGTATCCCTGTGTTCCATCAGGAGTTATGCCACGGATCACGACCCAGTGTTCTGCGAATCGCTTGGATTTCGCGATGATGAGCTTGCGTTGCGCCAGCTGACTGGAGATTTGGCTGAGGCTCCCCAGCGTTCCGCCTCCTTCGTAGGTCAGCCATCGCGTGCCGTTATAGGTCGCGGCCTTGTCCCACACGATCAGGTTGCCGTTCGAGTAACCGCCATTCTTGGTCAGCCACATGTTCAGCTTGCCGGGATCAACGTCCGCACCTCGATACTTGAGCACGGACGCCACGCAGGTCATGGCACAGCCCGCCGAACCGATCGTGCTGGTGCTGGTCCCCAGCTTCTGTCCGCTCCAAGCCGCGTTCCTCTGACTGAAGAACGGAATCGAATAGATCGCCGCTGAGGCTGTGGCGACCGCGAACAGCAGACTCGCCATCATCATCAACATCAACTTGCTCCAATTCCTCGTCGACATGGTCATCGTTTGCATCACATCTCTCCTGCCTGAAGTTCCAGAACGTTTCGGTCGCACGAACGGCAGACCGCCTGACAGATAAAGCGGGGATAGCCGACGTTGTGACACTGTTTTCGGAATGTTTTTCTCGCCCGCGTCTGGACCAGGGGGCCGGACTACGGAAGCCAAAACGAAACCAGGGCGTCTCGAAACGGTTCGAGACGCCCTGTCGGTGGCGTGCAGCAATTCCCGCCCACATCATCGGGTGCTGTTCAGTCGCCCCTATTGGGCGACTTCGGGCACGCCGACTTCATAGCGGTAGCCGCCCTGACGGCTCTCCACCCGGCGGACAGCCGCCTTGAAGTTCACCTGCTTCCCGATCTTGTTGTAGCTCGGGATCGAGATGCTGAGCCTGTTCGACCGCATCTGCACGGAGTTCGTCACCACTCGATAGGCCGGGTAGTTCTGCCCCATCTTCTGGATGGCCACCATCTCGGCTGCGTACTCGGGCGTCCCAACCGGGCTGAGCGCGAATGCGGTCTGCCCGACCCCCACCGCCACAGCCAGACCGGCCAACCCGAGCTTCATCAACTTCTTCACCTTCAACATGATTCAATCCCTTCAGATTCGACAACCACTCGAAGAACAGTTACCGTCTCGCAAACCACCTCTCGCGAGCCGGACAACCATGAATGCAGATCCCGGGCAAAGGTGACATTTTTTCTCTTCAAGTTTCGTGAGCGAAATTGTTTTTCGGCGAGTTACATTTCTTTCGTGCTACAAAGTTGGAAGTTTTCTTGTCACAAACGGGAGATTCGCAGCTTTACAGGATGAGACTCGCGGGAAAGGGATGGTCTATCGACAGACCAAGAGCGTGGATACACGCGTTGCTGTTCGTCGTGCGACCGGGCCGAGTGGACCCGTAGTCTAGACCCCTTGATCCGTTCGCCACCTCGTCTGGACCAAGGGGTCCGAACTACGGCCACCGGTCCCTTGTGTACGCTCGAGCGACAGGTGACGCGGCAAAGGCTAAAACCGCGAACGAGGAAGATTGTGACACTCGTTGCGGTCTGGCTCCTACGGAACCGAGAATCGTCCCATGAACCATGAGCCGAATGAATCGCCGCTCGCCGAACTTGGTGCGCGTCTCGACCGCCTCGACTGTCTCGCTCAGTCCACCAAGCGGTGGCTGATTGAACTGTTCAGTGGGAATGAGGTTCCATCCGGTGCCGTGGTGACGTACCTCGAACGCCGTCTGGGCTTCGTCGAACGATTCATCGCCTCGATCAATCACCCGGCATTCCGTGACGTGTGTCAGAAGCTGGACCTGATCGACGACCACGAAAACTTGCTCTCCGCTCTTGGACTGGCACCGCCATTCGAGCCGTTCAATCCACACACTTGGTTGTGGCATGCCGCGCAATTGGCCGACGAGAAGCCCTCTTGTTTGTATGCACTGGCCAACGACTTCGCGATTCCGTCTCCACCGGACCCGAATCGGGATGCCAGGGCATTCTGCTTGCTGGCCGACTCGCTGCTGCCTTTGAACCAATTGGCGGACGCGCTGTGGCTGCTGGAAGCGCACCGGGGGTTTGAACCTGACGATTACACTTCCGAGAACTTCACTAACCTGCTGACGGAACGGCTCGCTGGGTTGGAGTCCAGCGCAGCTGACAGATATATCAATTCATTGGGGATAGCATTGTTGCTTGACGGTCGCGACTCACACGCCGAACGACTATTCGCTACATACGCAGACCAGTGTTCCCGTGACCGACCAATTGAAACGACTGAGGCAACGCGAGAGACGGCGCACGCGATCATCGAAGCGTTCAATCATCCCAACGACAACGAGCTGCCTGCGGCAATCCGACAATATCTGGACAAGAAGGACTGCGTCGCGACACCAGTAAAACGTCACCTTGTGGAGTGGGCGAAAGAAGTGGTTCAGCGTGATCGCAATGTGGAACAAGCCCAGGCCAACAGTGATTCATTGAATCGCGACGACTTGATTGCTGAGTTCCGCTCTCGACTTCAGCCTCTCGACTGCCTCGCGATGCCGACCAAGCAGAGCCTTCTGGAAATGGCCGAGACAGGCGACGAGCAGTCGCTGCGATTCTTTCTGGACAACGTGTTGGTCGAAGTGGAGGAACTCATTGCCATCGTCCAGCACCCCAAGTTTCGAGGTCTCTGCGAATCTTTGAGGTTCTTCCGCAGAATCTGTGGTAGTAGTCGAGCGAGAGAGTCATCCGGGAGTCCTGTGGGTCATGATGGAGTTGTCTAAGACTTCATCGGTGTCC
>JAYSUV010000439.1:0-3904 GCA_043718945.1 Planctomycetota bacterium | reverse complement strand
ACTCACCGCGACATCCTTCACGCGGCCCCCCCCCATATAGCCGACCCACCCGCCGCTTGGACAGTGCAGGCTGCGGTTTTTGATGCGTACCGCCTGGGTGGCACGCCCGTAGAGCCCCGGGTCGGGTGGCACGCCCGAAGAGGCTCCGCAGCTTGGCGAGAAGTGACAAGGATGGCACGCCCTGACGCTTTGGGAAGGGCGTGGGTTTCACACGTATTGGCGGGGTGGCCCAGGCATCGCTTTGGATGTCTGGGTTGCAGAGCAACAAGAGGATTTCCGGAACATGCTCTCGACAATTGCGTATGGAGGCGGGACCATTGACACTCGGGCGTATGATGCCGGGGGTCGGCTGAGTAGTGAGACTTTGGGGAACGGGCAAGTGGTCACGCGGACGTATTTGACGGGGGACAATCTGCCGCTGGCGATCAGCAACAGCGCTGTTGGTGCGTACACGTATGGGTGGGACGCGAATAAGAACAAGACCAGCGAGGCAGGGTGGCCCAGACACTGCTTTGAGTGTCTGGGTTGCAGAGCAACAGGAGGTTTCAGAGGGCACGCTCACCTGCAAATCCCTCATGTTCCTGCGTCACCCAGACATCCAAAGCGATGTCTGGGCCACTCTGCCACCCTCCGAGACATTCCCTCGTGGCGACGATTCGTCAGAACATGGGCGAATGGGCTCGCGGGCCCGCCCTCTGGCGAGGGGCAGCTACCGCTCAATTTGGGCGAGTCAGGTCAAGTCGCCAGGGTCGATCGGCTTCGCCCCTCCTTCCCGCCAATGGGAAAAACCATTGAAAATCATCCATGTTCCAGCGATCGCTCCCGTCTCCGGGAACCCTCGGTTGCGAGCAGGGGGTATCCCCGTATAATCTCATGTCGGTTCTTGTGTTGTGTCGTTTCCGCGATCCCGCTGGCGGGGTGCGGTTTGTGAATTGAGGCTCGGATGAAGGCGTTCTTCGAGTGGTTCCGCAATGTCTGGACTGCCATCACCACGGTGACGCAGGGGATGTGGATCACATTGCGGACGATGACGAAAACCTACGAACGCAAATCGTTCGCAGAGATTTACGAGTATCCCGAGACGCCGGTCCCGGTGAAGGCCCGCTATCGCGGCTTCCACCGGTTTGACCTGACGGTGTGCATCGGCTGCGAGAAGTGTGCGGTCGCCTGCCCGGTCGACTGCATTTATATCGAGAAGGAAAAGAGCCCCGTCGGCAAGGGGTTCCGCATCAACGGCTTCACAATCGACTACACCAAGTGCATGTTCTGTGCACTGTGCGTCGAGCCGTGTCCCGTCGACTGCATCTTCATGGGGTCGAACTTCGACCTCAGCTGTTACAGCCGCGACGGTTGCATCGTCGACTACGCCAAGCTGCCGCTGGAGATCGCCTGGGGCCAGACCTCTTTGAACCCGACAGCTGTGTCGGAGTCGAAGGTGTTGTACGAGCCGGTGTGGGTCAAGGGGGAACCGACTCCCTATGATTTCGAGGCTGCTGAACACTGAAGACCTGTCCTGACGACCCCAAACTTCCGAAGTCTTCTGAGACTTCGGAAGTTTCGCGAGTGCCAGTTCAGACACGGATGTCTCATACAGAAGTCAACCGATGACTGCCGAACACAAACCACTGACGAAGCGATTCACCCAGGCCGATGCTCACAAGGCATTGCCGCTGGTGACCAGTATCGTCCGCGATATCGTCGAGTTGCAGACCGACCTGGATGGCCGGCGCGAGCGGCTGGGTGAACTGCGAGTCAGTCGCAAGGGGCCACGCCAGCGTCCCGAGACCGACCCCTACGAGCAAGAGTTCCGCCAGATGGAGGACGACCTCCTCACCGATGACGGACGTCTGCGCGGGTACTTTGAGGAACTGACCAAGCTCGGAATCGAGTTGCGAGATCCGAAAGTTGGGGCCGTCGAGTTCCCGACGGTGGGTCTGGCTAAGCTGGTCTGGCGACTGGGTGAAACCGACGTGCAAGAGGTCTACACGACGGGGGCGTAATTCTGGACGACACTCCCATCGCTCACTCTCTGGCTGACAACTGAACACTGAACACTGACAACTGAGAACTCAGAACATGGCCGATCTGAACCTGCACTTCTTGCTCGCCGTTGTGGCCAGTATCGGCTTCATTCTAGTGCCTCTGTTGATCGGGAGGTTAGTTCGTCCGAACCTGCCGAACGAAGAGAAAGATGCCCCGTATGAGTGCGGTGAACCCGCCATTGGCTCAGCGTATGTCCAGTTCGACTTGCGGTTCTACGTGGTCGCGCTGCTGTTCATCATCTTCGACGTGGAAGTCGCCTTCTTCTTCCCGTGGGGGACGATCTTCGGCGGAGCGACGCAACTGGCCGATCCCGCCCTGAGCGAGGCGACCCGCATGGCGATCAGCGACCGGCTGCTCGATCTGCCAGCCGGGACCACCACGGCCCAAACTTCGCTTTCCGCTGCGGACGCACTGACGCTCAGTTGGCTGGGCGTCGTCGACATCGCGGTCTTCTTCGCCGTTCTGCTGGTCGGCTTTGCCTACGTCTGGACTCGCGGCGACCTCGACTGGGTCCGGGCCATGGTCGCTCAATCGAAAGAGACAGCTGCGAAGAAGCGTGAACGCCCGATCGTCGCTCCCCTGGAACCACAGATGTAGGGAGAAGTTGTCAGTGGTCAGTGGTCAGTGGTCAGTCAGAGGGTACGAATTGACTGAAAACTGACGACTAAGAACTGAAAACTCTCTTCTGTCGATCCACCATAAACCCTCAACCATAAACCTCCCCCCCATGACCATCCAAGACATCCACCAGCGTCTGGTCGACCGGTTCGGCATCGACACGATCACCGGCCTGAACGAGAAGGCGACCGACCCTTGGATCGAGGTCGCCCCCGCGGCCATCGCCGACGTGGCCGAGTTCCTCAAGTCGGACCCCGACCTGGCGTTCGACTCGCTCAACAACCTGAGTGCCACCGACTTCCTCGAAACCGATGCCAAGCTGGCCGCCAAGTTCCCCTACCCGCCGCACATCGAAGTCGTCTACCACCTCTACAGCTTCACTCGCAAACACCGGGCCGTGGTCAAGGTGAAGTTCGACCGCTGGAAGGACAACCAACCCGGCCAGCTCCCCGAGGTACCGACCGTCTCGCACATCTGGGCCATCGCCGACTGGCACGAGCGCGAAGCCTACGACATGATGGGCATCCAGTTCGTGGGCCACCCGAATCTCTTACGCATCCTCTGCCCCGATGACTGGGAAGGCTACCCCCTCCGCAAAGACTACGAGTTCCCGCAAGAGTACCACGGCGTGCGCGGGCAGTAGGGATCAAACTGGTGCAGCATGAGTGCCGGAATGTAGTCGTAGGACGGGCACATTTGCCCGTCCCTCTTCGCCGCGAAAGCGGCCCCAACATATAGCCGTGGGCGCAGCCCACGGACCCGCATCCCATACGCTCTCCAGCCGCGAAGCGGCGACAGCCCGCGTTGAACTGCATCGAGAACGTCATTAAATCCAGGCGACCGGTCGCCAATCCTTCTGCGACCGCTTCGCAGCTCAGACCGGTGCAGCCCATTTGTCGCTCGGCGACTCATACGCCGGGTGCCAGTGTTGAGTCGCCAACAGGTAGTGAATCACGGTTCCAAATACCGGCCACGCTCGCAGTCACTGGCGGCCCAAAGCGGCTGCCAGTGCCCCCAAAAATCAATCCCCTTCCGGTGCCGAGGGGCCACTCCGTCAGTGGCCCCCGGCGAGGCGGCGGCAGCCGGAAGAGGTTCTTGAGTCGAGCATCTCATCCGAGCAAACCTCTCGTGCCGCTGGCACACAGGTAGCCCAAAGCGGCAACCTGTGCCACCCCGCGAGAATCAAAGTCGTCGTGTGTCACTGGCGTGTGCTTTGACTCGCCAGTACGATTCACGGCGAGCA
>JAYSUV010000438.1:0-35642 GCA_043718945.1 Planctomycetota bacterium | reverse complement strand
CTTACTCACTGCCTCACTGTTGCCTCTCTTCGTCACCCACCCATTCCTACCCGGAGAGTTCCATGCATTCGTTTGTGAGCTGCCTCATGCATGTGGTGTTCAGCACCAAGGACCGTCGTCCATTTCTGACGCCAGAGGTGCAGGAGCGGTTGTGGCCGTATCTGGGTGGGATTGCTCGCGAGCACAAGATGCGAGCGCTGAAGGTCGGCGGCGTGGCGGATCATGTCCACATGCTGGTGTCATTGCCATCGACGATGGCTGTGGCGAAGGCGGTCCAGCTGCTCAAAGGGAACTCGTCGAAGTGGATTCACGAGACTTTTCCCACGCTGGTGACGTTCGAATGGCAAGAGGGCTACGGGGCATTCAGCCTGAGTGTGTCGGGGGTTGATGCGACGGTGGCGTATATCGAGAATCAGGCTGAACACCACCAGCGGAAGACCTTCCAGGAGGAGTTGAAGTCGATTCTCGATAAGCATGGGATTAGATACGAAGACTGGATGCTAGATTGAGGTCGGTTAAACTCGCCGAGCGAGATTCATAGTCCCGGCAGGGACGACGTGACAATAGCCCATCGCTTCAGCGTTTCACTCAGGCCTCTCCGGGAGGAGCAGGTGGACCAGGTCGAAACGCATCCTGAGCCGCCCGCCGGACGGCTAGGACATAAACCGTGTCGCCCTTGATGGTGAAGATCGCTCGATAGCTGGGGCGGCTGCCCAGCCCGATTCGTTTGTCGCGGAGTTCTTCAGGGAACTCTCCGTTTTCAGGCGACAGCGAGTGACTGTCGGGCGACTCGGAGAGTGTTTTGATCTGTTGGTAGATCGCTTCAAACCATCGGGCTGCCTGCTCTGCGTCATGGTGTTCGGCCCACCAGCGAGCGTTGGCTTCGATGTCTGTGGCGGCTCTCGGCAGGATGATGACTCGAAAAGTCATGGCGTCTGGGCCAGCCCCAGACGAGTGCGAATATTCTGAAAAGCCTCGTCGAGCAACTGGCCTTCGCCTGCTTTCAACTGGACCAGACCTGCGGCGATGGCGTCGTGGTCCTGTTGACGGCGCAGAGCATCCATGGCCCGGTGATGTGTATCGCTATCGATGAGAACATACGTACGCAACGTTTCCGGATCGACGACCTCCAGCTCGCCTTCTCCAGCCGCATGCAATGCCGTGATCAGTTCCTGATTCAGTGCGGTGATCATGACCGAATGATATGCCGTTCGTCAGTGTGAGGGGAAGGGATGTTCGTCGTGAGAGCCGTATGAATGCCTAGGTTGCGTTCTCGTTACCCAACCACCAAGTTGGCAGCGCTTCTCCTCCAAGCTCTGCTGTGCCGGTGGTGGAGTGGTCGTTCGCCGGTTCCGCACCACAAACCCTAGATGCACTTTCAAGCCACGTTTGTCCTCCACAACGCTATCATACGGATCAGAACTCACTTCCTCCCGATTCCAACAAGGCTGCCGGAATGGCTCACCCTTCCCCCTCTCCAAGAAGTCACGCATGTCTCCACTCCGGTTTATCCTGACACTGGCTCTCCTCGTGGTCGGAGTCTGGACGCGACCTACTCAGGCCGCCGACGCTCCTGCCCAACGTAAGATCATCTTGGTCGCGGGGGAGACGGCGAAGGTGGATGTTCTCGGGCATCATGACTACCTCGCGGGGTGTCAATGTCTGGAGGTTCTCCTGCGTCAGTCGGCGGGGGTGGAGACGGTGCGAGTCGATGATGGCTGGCCGAAGGACGAGAGCGTGTTCGACGGTGCCACGTCGATCGTCTTCTACACCGATGGCGGCGGTAAGCAGGCGTTTCTGAGTTCGCCTGAGCGAGTCGCCAAGCTGCAATCGCTGATGGATGCGGAGGTCGGTCTGGTGCTGATTCATCAGGCGGTCGATGTTCCGGACGAGCATGCGGTCCAGGTGCAGAGCTGGCTGGGTGGGGTGTATCTCAAGAACAAGTCGAGCCGGGGTCATTGGGACAGCCACCATCTCGAATTCCCGAAGCACCCGATCGCGCAAGGGGTCACGCCGTGGAAGATCAAGGACGGCTGGCTGAACGGGATTCAATTCGTGAAGCCGGGGCAGGGGATCGTGCCTCTGGTCTGGTCGAGCAAAGAGTACGAAGAAGGCCGCGCCGGGATCGAGGGGCACATCGTCGCCTGGGGTTATGAGCGGCCGCGCGGCGGGCGGTCGTTCGGCTTCACGGGTCTGGACGCGCACTCGGCGTGGGAACTGCCTGGCTTGCGGCAGCTCATCGTGAACGGCGTGCTGTGGTCGGCCGGGGGCGAGATCCCCACCACGGGGGCACCGTGCCAGATCGAGAAGACTGCACTCGATGCGATGCTCACCCCGCGTGAAGCTCCGAAGCCGGTGAAGCCGACTGAGAAGAAGTCCTGATTACTGAACGGCAATTCGGACTGATCGAGAGCGATGACCGACATCATGTGATCTCGATCCGGCGGCGTATCGGTGTGATTGAACGGACTCCGCGAGGCAGCTTGCCGTGAGCCTCTTGCGATAGCCAGACCAGACCTCCGACACCGATCAGGACGAGTACAGCGTTGATGGATAAGAAGATGGTCACCACAGCTGGCTTTGCCTGGATGGCCATCCGAGATCGTGGGTATTCACCGGGGAGGTATTGAATCATCACTTCCTGCCCTTGCGGAACCTGAGAGGGAGGAATGTGAACAGTGTTCTGTCGAGGCTGACCAGTTTGCGGATCGCGAAATGTGTATCGCAGACTGTGCAGTTCATGGCTTCCGTGCCTGTCGCAATGAGTGACGCTTCCGACCACTTTGAAATTCGCGGGCAACTCCATGGCTCCCTGGTACTTCAGTTCGGACCAGCTGCACCAACCGAGAAGTAGGTCAAGGATCAATAGCCAAGCGACGAGCTTACCTTTTGTCGTAGCTTGTCCCTCAGAGGCATTCGCGAATTCGATTGTGACATCGTAGCAGTCCATTGAGACACCTCCACAAGTGGAACGAATGCGGATGCATCGCGGATCACTGGAATTTGAATGATCTGGATGAGTGGCCCATCTCATTGATGGCAGGCTAGAATCCCTCGAACCTGATCAATCCACCCCACACGAAGGATTCGTCGTGCCGCGTCCCACTGCTGCTTTGAAGGTCAAACCCACTGCGTCCAATCCTACTGGGATCAAAACGGTTTCCGGGAGCATCTATGACTACCCGGTCTATTACGATGTGATCTTCGGGGCCGACTGGAAGAAGGAGACCGACTTCCTCGAACTGGCGTTCGAGAAGCATGCCGACCGCAAGGTGAAATCGGTTTTCGAGCCCGCCTGTGGGACGGGGCGGTTGATGGTGAAGCTGGCCCAGCGGGGGTACAAGGTCGCGGGGAATGACCTGAATCCCAAGGCGATTGACTACTGCAATAAGAAACTCACCAAGGCGGGATTCCCCGAGACGGGCGTCGTTGGCGATATGTCCGACTTCCAGCTCAAGAAGCCGGTCGATGCGGCGTTTAATCTCATTAACACGGTGCGGCATCTTCCGACGGAAAGGCATGCGAAGGACCACTTGAAGTGTATGTCCGAGGCACTCGCTCCCGGCGGGATTTATTTGCTCGGGCTGCATTTGATGCCGACGGAGGGGAAGCCGATTCCGAGTGAGACGTGGCTCGCGAAACGCGGGACGCTGACGGTCTCGTCGTTCATGTGGACCAAGAAGATCGACATTCCGGGACGCATGGAATACCTCGGCATGACGCTCGATGTCCACACACCCACGAAGCGGCTGAAGATCGAAGACGAGATGCACTATCGGACCTACACAGCCGCCCAAATGAAGACTTTGATTGCATCGGTGCCCACACTGGAGCTGGTGGAGACGTATGATTTTCTGTGTGAGATCAACGATCCGATCACGATCGGGTCACGGACAGAGGACGTGATCTACGTTCTGCGTAAGCGGAAGTGAGTGTCGCGCATGTGCGATGTTTAGCCGCGACGCGAAGTCTTCGAAGCGGAGCGAGTCGCGCCAGTGGACGCCGGGAATCTGACAACATGGACTTCACACTGCGCCCCGCATCAACCGGCTGGGAGGCACTCGCCCTTATCCCCGGCACGGCCATCGGGATCTGGGTCTGGTGCAAGCCACTGCATGCGCCGCTAGACCTCATCGTGCGCATTCCAGCAGAGTCGTTTCAAGCGGTCGGCGGGATGTTGTCGTTGCGCCAGATCATCGCTGGGGCCGGGGCGGAGATGTCTCAGGTTCATGGCTTGTCCATTCAGGGCACCTTCATTGATGCGATGAACGGCACGAATCCGCTGCTCGATCATGCCGTCCCCGCCGCCAGTCCGTGGGTCGAGGTCTCGATTCGCATGCACGCCGTGGCTTACTCGATGCCCGTGGGGATGCCGCCAGCTGCTACAATTTCGGCAAGTGGGGCAGGGCTCTCCGCCGGTTCGCAAGCGAGCGCGATGGCCATCCAAACCGACTGGACAGCTGTGACACAAGCCGAGACTCAACTGATGTCGCTGCGCAAGCAACTGGCGACAGTGCAGGGCCGATTGCTATCGCTGAATCGCGACCTGAACGCTGACGAGAACGTGGCCTCGGACAATGCCGATCGTAAGGAGTGGCAAGACGCCCGCCGCTGGCTCCGCGACTGCGCGGGTCTGGCCTCGCGCTACATTAAGGAAGCCGACACTGGCGTCACCAGCATGGCCGGAAACAAGGGCCGCTTGGAACAGCTGGTCCAAGAGGCCAAAGCCGGACGGCTGAGTCCGCAGCAGATGGCTAACGCTCAAAACGAGATCGAAGCCCACCGCAAGACGGTCACGAACATCCAGAATCAAATGCAGAACGCCTTGCAGGCTGCAGGTCGCGACGGCGAGCAGCGGGCGCAGCAGATACTCACTCGTATTGCAGCCAAAGTGCGGGCACATCGGTCGAAGCGATAGCCGCGCGACTCCGCGCTCCGCTTCGAAGACTTCGCGTCGCGGCTAAACGGCGATGGGGTTTGCGAGTACGTTTTGGGTTTCGGCTTGCCAGTCGATCAGATGCAGGTCTACGCTCTCGTACCCGTTGAAGCTATTCAGGCCGGGGGAGAAGCAGAGAGAAAGCGGGCCGTTGGCGGCGGAGATCTGGTCAGCCCAGTCGGCTTTGCCGAAGGCGATGACCTTCATCACCTTGTTGTATTGCCGCACCTTCAGCGACAAGTGCCGCTCGCCGCCGCCGATCTTTTTCGGCGGCTCGACCAGCTCACAACGAGTGGCCGCGAAGATCGGCTTGCGGTGGTCGCTGCCAAACGGGCCGAGTCCATCGAGTTCTCTCACTGCTGTGAACGTCAGGTCGTTGAGGACCACTTCGGCGTCGATCCGCAGTTCGGCACCAGCGTCGGCTTCGGTCTTGACGGTGGCGATCCGCTGCACGAAGTCCTCTCGGAAGGCGTCGATCTTATCCATCTGCACCCGCAGTCCAGCTGCGGCTTTATGACCGCCATAGGTGACGAGATGCTCGGCACAGTCGGTAAGTGACGAGTGCAAATCGATCCCGTTATAGGTGCGGGCTGACCCCTGGCCGAGGCGTTCGGCCTCGTTGAGGGCGATCATGATGGCCGGGCGTTCGTAGGCTTCGGCGATGCGGCTGGCGAGGATGCCGATGACGCCGGGGTGCCACTCGGCATGGGCGAGAACGAGGGCGGCGTGGTCGGCCCACTCGGGGTGGTCCTCGACCATCTGCTTGGCCTCTTTCAGCATCTTTCGCTCGACCGACTTGCGGTTCTCGTTGAGCTGATTGAGGTAGTCGGCCAGCTGGGCTGCGCGCTGGCGATTCGTGGTCGTGAGGAGTTCGACCGCGAGGCGAGCCTGTCCGAGGCGACCAGCTGCATTGATGCGGGGGGCGATGCCGAAGCCGATGTCCTCGGCGGTGATTTGCTTCTTGCCGTCGAGGCCGCAGACCTTGAGCATCATTTCGATGCCGGGGCTGATGCGATCGGGAGTGGTTTTGTCTTTGGTCTTATCGCCGTGGATGAGCGTGCTTAATCCGTAACGGACGATGATACGATTCTCGCCGACCAGCGGGACCACGTCCGCGACCGTGCCAATCGCCGCCAAGCCGACTGCTCCCTTGAGGAACTCACGCATCGCGGGGCTGGCGGTCTTGCCATCGTTGAGCCGCTGGCAGATCGCCCACGCCAGCTTGAACGCCACCCCCGCTCCGCACAGATCGCCGAATGGATAACTCCCGCCGGGCAATCGCGGATGCACCAGGCACGCCGCACGCGGGAGTTCCGCGAGCATCGTGTGATGGTCGGTGATGATCAGTTCCAACCCGAGGTCGAGGGCTAGGTCGGCCTCCTTCACCGAACATATGCCGCAGTCGACCGTCACCAGTAATCGCTGCGGGTCTTCCTCAGAGAGCTTGCGAATCGCTTCGAGGTTCAGGCCGTACCCCTCCTCCATGCGGCAGGGGATGTAGTAGTCGACATTCGCCCCGGCGAGCTTCAAACAGTGCCAGAGAATGCTGGTCGAGGTCACGCCGTCGACATCGTAATCGCCGTAGATCGTGATCCGGCGTTTGTCGTTGAGGGCCTTCACAATCCGCTCAGCTGCCTCGGGGATGCCCGGCAGCAGGTCAGGCGAATGGAGATCGGTCATCTTGGATTCGAGGAACGACTTCGCAGCCACAGCACTATTGAGCCCTCGGGAGGCCAGCACCTGCGCCAGCAGTGGCGAGCAGCGCATCTCCTTGCTGATGCGACTGACAACCCCGCGGTCATGCGGGGCAATACTCCAGCGACGAGACATGCAACGACTCCCGGACTCCGTTCACTCAATGGCAAGTCTGTATCGTACCGCAGGGGAGGGCAGAGGGGGAGGAAGAGGGTTTATGGTTTATGGTTTATGGTTTATCGATGAGAGTTGAGAGTTGAGAGTTGAGAGTTGAGAGTTGAGAGCGAACCAGATTCCGACATGAACAGTGTCTCCCCCTCTGTCGATAAACCATAAACCATCTTCCTCACCCCTCCCCCATCCGGGGCAGGTCGCTCGGAAGGCGGGGCAGATTCCAATCGACTCCCGCGTTGCGTCCATCCGCCGCTTCGGGGGCTTTGTAAAACTCATTGGGTTCGGAGAACAAATGGAATGCCTGCGAATCGACCGCATGGAACACTGGCTTTTCCCAAGCGGCCAGCGACTCGAACACATTCCGGTCGATCGAGGTATTCCCCGAGACCTTCCAGTGCTGGCTCCAGTCGGCTGCGTTGAATTTCCGGAGCGGGGAATTCAGCGACCTCACGGCGGAAACCTCCCACCACGGCCCGACGACATCCATGTAGTTGGCAGTCCCCTTCCAGACCAGTCGGTCCAGCCACTCCTCCATCTCGACCGGTCCCGTCATCGAAATCATCGGCTGTTCCGGGCGGAGTAGACTAAACAGAGAGTTGTCACACCGCACATCTACCGTGGGAACGGCTCCCGCCTCACCGGCCTCGACGCTAATCAGCCCCTTGTCCAGGACAGCTGTCATATGATCGAGTCGCAGCTGGCAGGGCGGCAGCTCAATCGAGGTCGCCATGTGGACGCTGTTTCGGGTGTCGATGGCGAGCAGTGTCCCCGAGAGTGCCCAGGCACTGTGAGTGATTTCGATCTGGACCTCTTTGGCTTCGGTCAGTCGAAATCCGTCGGCCTCCCCGCGAAACACCGACTCCGAAATCTGAATCTGGGTCGGGCCAGCCATCATGCTTTCGGGCATCATCCGCTCCAGCAGCGTTCCCGTCGGAGCCTTGAGTTCGAAAAGCGTACACGGCTGTTGCTTCAAGGTATTATCGAGAGTCACGGACACTCCGCGCAGCGTGACCTGCTTCGCATACTCCAGTGAGAAAATACTCCAGCGGTCGACCGACCGACCACGAGGGACGCGGAACACGATATCGATGTCGAAGACTTCAAGTCCCCCATTGACGACGGAGATCATCTGGGAGGTCACGGGCAAGCCGACTGGTCCCGCCGCATCGAAACGCAAGATCGGACGACGACCCGCCTGAGCCCGCAGCCGCAACGACTTGCCTTCAATTCGAATCGGCATTTGGACCGGTGAATCGCCGTCAAACCGCAGTTCGATCGTCGAGTTGTCGGGAGCCTCCAGACACGCCGCCTCGAGGGTCGGGTACGACTTGGGAGTGCTACTCGTGCCGTCCATTCCCGTGGTGATCGTCCAGAATCGATGCTCATCCACCGTCGGCACAGACGGTGGAGAACCCTTCTGGGGATCTGGCGTCCGCGCTACCACAGTGTTGGTCGGCAACATGTCGTGAACGAGCAGTCCCGGATCTAAGATTGCTCCGATTCGGGTGCCGACTTTGAAACCGCTCTGGACTCCGGGCGCCGTCGGTGAGGTTAAGGGGGCAGTGTTCGTCGTCGGCACTTCGGGAGTCACGCCCACGACCAACTCCGGAACTGACTTTTCCTCCGCGGGGATCAGTTTGGCTAAGGAGGGAACGATGGGGGCAGTGCTGTTGACGGGGCGGGCCCCCTCTTGGGGAGGCAGGCTCGCCACCACACCAATCACGGCCAGCAGGCTCAGCGCCAGAATCCAGCCTCGATGTTCCGCCCACGAGAATCGCGGCGGGGCCATCTCCGCCCACAGCCCGGTCCGCGAGGGCACTCCCAGCGCACTCGCGAGCGGCAACAAGTCCCGCACGAGATCTTCCGGTCGCTGGTAGCGGTTCTCCACCTGGCTGTCCATCATCTTGCGAATGATGTGGGAGAGCGACTGCGGCACCAGCGGATTCTTCGCCGACGCGTCGGGTGCATGCGTGTGATGATGGTCGAGGACCTTCTGGAAGACTGATCCCCGGCTGTACGGCGGCTCGCCCGTCAGCATGTGATAGGCCGTGCAACCGAGCGAATACAGGTCGCTCCGCACATCGACATTGCGAGGATCCAGTGCCTGCTCAGGCGAGATGTAGTCAAAGGTGCCCAGCGTTGTGCCGTGTGCGGTGAGATCATCTCCCTGCGTCATGTGCCGGGCGAGTCCCAGGTCGACCAGCTTGGCTCGGCCCGACGGAGTGATGATGATGTTCGAGGGCTTGATGTCTCGGTGAACCACCCCCGCGGCGCTGGTATGCCGCAGTGCCTCGGCCATTTGCAGCACGTAGTTGACCGTCTCCGCCGAGGTCAGTGTCCCTCGCAATTGGATCATGTCGCGGACATTGATCCCGGAGACGTACTCGAACGCGATATATTGCTGGCCGCCGTCCTGTCCCGAGGCAAAGACGCGGGCGATGTTCTCGTGATCGAGCTTGGCAGCTGCGCGGGCCTCGTTCTGAAACCGCTGGACGCAGCCGGGATCGCGCGTGTACTCGGGTGCCAAGATCTTGAGGGCCACGATGCGGTCCAACCGCAGGTCGCTGGCTTGGAAGACCGCTCCCATCCCGCCGCGCCCGATCCGGGCCTGGATTAAGTAATCGCCCAGTTGGAGACCCGCGACGTTGAGCGAGGAACCCGTGTCCTGAATCCCGGTCGTGCTGGGGAAGAGCCGATCCCAGCGGTCGCGGACAGCTGGCGGGCGAGCTTCGGCGACCTCTTCGTCGTCGCGGACCGAGGGCAACGGCCGCAGGAACGCATAAGCGGTCCGGACCGAACTCGGTTCCGAGGCGGGGGAGGTTCCAGTCGACATGAGGCTTTCAGTTTCAGAAGGATCACACCCGAGCCAGACTGCCGGGCGAAGTGGTTGTCCACCAATCGGTTCGCGAATGCGAAGTGAACCGCTCGGGGAAGTGAGCGATTGAATGGCGGGAGAGGCTTCCCGCCCGGCTCAATGCGGGCACTCAGTGCCCCGACACAATCTTTCCGACTTCCTTGCCGATCGATGCCAGATACGCCTGAAGACGCTCCGACATCTCCTTGGTGTACGCATCACTCTTCAGCAGGTTGTCGATCTGGTTGCGAAGTGTGACATCCTCCAACTGGCCGAGGTCGCTCTCCCCACTGATTCGCGTCACCCGGCGCAGTTCGTGGGCCTGGGGGACGAACGCCCGTTCCAGATGGTCCATGATCTCGCGCACGAGGCGGTCAGCCCCGTTGAGTTGATCTCGCAATGTCAACGATTCTGGTCCCGCCATCGCCCCCTCCGCTTGACTTCAGAACTCCAGTTGCAGAACCTCACACCGTCATTAGACGGGGATGCAGGCCGCTGGTCAATATCCGAACCGCAATTCGGTCGATAGGATTGCCATAACCGTGTGTACGTTCCCAACATCCGTGCCGGTGACTCTGCCCCCTCTCCCCACTGGCGATATGACTTTCGGAGAGGGCATGTCTGTGGGGAGAGGGCCGGGGTGAGGGGCAAAGGCTTTCACGAGGCCCCCTCACCCCAGCCCTCTCCCCCGCAATGGAGCCTGTTCCAAAAGCCGGACTGATCGCGGGGGAGAGGGGGCAGGAGTTGGCCTCTCGCCGACGTTTGGGAGGCACACACATCGTGATTCATTCCCCGACATGAGGATTCTGCCGCTCGTGAGAATCTTGTTGATCGCCGACATTCACTCGAACTGGCCCGCTCTGCGTGCGATCCAGGAGCCGTTCGATGTCTGTTTGTTCCTCGGCGACCTCGTCGACTACGGTCCCGATCCGGTGCCGTGCATCGATTGGGTGCGGCACCATGTCCAGACCTCGGTACGAGGCAACCACGATCACGCGGTCGCTCAACGCATCCTCCCCAAGGGAGGCAGCGGCTTTCGCAAACTGGCCGCCGCGATGAGGCCGCTGCACTGGAACCTTATCGACCCCGCGAGAAACAAGTTCCTCGCCCGGCTGCCGATAACGGCTCGCATTGAGCTTGATGGGTACAAGTTCCAACTGCTGCACGCGACTCCGCGCGATCCGATGGATGAGTACCTGACCACCGATGTCGCCGGTTGGGAAGCCCGCGTCCAGGGCCTCGACGCCGATTTCCTGTGCGTCGGCCACACCCACATCCCCTTCGAACTCGAAGCCAGCGGCGTCCGCGTCGTCAACCCCGGCAGCGTCGGCCAACCCCGCGACGGCGACCCCCGCGCCAGCTACGCCATCATCGAAGACGGGAAGGTCCACTTCCATAAGGTGGCCTACGACATCGACGAGACCCTGGTCCTCATGCGGAAGCAGAACGTCGAATCGTGGGCCGTGGAGTTGACTGCGGCGATCCTGCGAACCGGCGGGAAGGTGCCGCCGGAAGAGTTCGACCGGTTGACCAATTCATCGGAATGAAAGGGGAGGGACACATGCCAATTTTCCTCAACACGATTCTGCGATCATCTGGGCTGGATCTCAGGGATGTTCGTCTGATTCGCCACAAAGACAAGCGAGCCTCCAAAGGCCGAAGCCCGTATGAGCTTTGGAGAGATGATCGGCCACAGTTTGAACTCTATCAATCAAGCCAAGGTGTCAAGAATCGCAAGAAGTTTGCTGCGATGTACTGGGCGGTTTTCATAGTCAATCTCAACGAAGAGACGATGTTTGGAGGGCTATACAGAGCAAAGTATCGCGGTCTGTGGGAACGAGACACGCCGTCTCCGCATATTGTCGGTGCCATCGAGAAGGCCGGTACGTGTGACGCATACGACTTGGTGTTGGATGATCGGATGAGTGATTTGATTGGGCGAATGTTCATCGATTGGGGGCCTGGAGCCCTGGCATGGGTTCAGTACCCAGCAAGCAAAGACAAGATCGTTACAGAATTGCGAATGACGTTCAAAGAGGACGAGTTTCCTGGCTTCATGCGATTCATACAGCCTCTGTCGAAACTTAACAAACTTCCCAAGAGTTGGGAATCCGTGCTGAAGTCATCACGCGGCGTCTATTTGCTCACGTGCCCTCGAACCAAAGAGCAGTACGTCGGGTCTGCGAAGGGAGATGCTGGATTCTGGGGGCGATGGCAGAACTATCTTCAATCTGGACATGGCGGCAATGTGGGCCTCAAGAGCCGGGATCCGAGTGATTACCAAGTGTCGATTCTGGAAGTTGCCGGATCGACGGCATCTGATCAGGATATCCTTGCGATGGAGGGGCGGTGGCAGTCGAAACTTCAGAGTCGCGAAATGGGACTGAACAAGAACTGGGCAAGTGGCAGTGGTGTGTGAAAACGTGACTGAACACGAATCATTGATTACCACCATTTTGCGTCGCCGCCCCCATCCCTTATCATCCGCCCAGTTCAATCGACCTCCTCAGGACTGCCCCCCATGCCCGCTGCCCCGACTCATGCTCAACTCGTTGTCCTTGGCGGTGGGCCCGGCGGGTATCCGGCGGCATTTGAAGCCGCTGATCACGGGATGCAAGTCGTCTTAGTCGACCAGGACGCCCAGCCGGGTGGGGTCTGCTTGAATCGCGGGTGCATCCCGTCGAAGGCACTGCTGCATGTCGCCAAGCTGATTCAGGAGGCCCGCGAGTCCTCCCACTGGGGCGTCACCTTCGCCGAACCGCAGATCGACCTCGACAAGCTGCGGTCGTTTAAGAACGGCGTTGTCACCCAGTTGACCGGTGGGATTCGGCAACTGTGCAAGGCCCGCGGTGTGGACTTGGTGCAGGCTCGCGGGACGTTCCTGAACTCGGGGGCGCTGCAACTCACGGCTCCGGATGGCACGCAGAGCCAACTGACGTTCGACAAGTGCATCGTGGCGGTCGGGTCGCGGCCCGCAATGCCGCCGGTGTTCAACATCGGCGACCCGCGCGTCATGGACTCCACCGGGGCTCTCGAACTGAAAGACATTCCGGGGAAGCTGCTGGTCATCGGCGGCGGGTACATCGGCCTGGAAATGGGGTCGGTGTATGCCGCTCTGGGGTCGAAGGTCACGGTGGTCGAGGCTCTGCCGACCATTCTCGCCGCAGCCGATCGCGACCTGGTGAACCCGCTCCAGAAGCGGCTCAATGGACTGTTCGCAGCGATCCATGTGAATACGAAGGTGATGAGCCTGAAGGCGACCCCGGAAGGGATCGTCGCCGAACTGAGCGGCGAGGGAGTGACCTCACCACAAGTCTTCGACCGCGTACTGGTCTCCGTCGGTCGCGCTCCCAATGGGAAGGGTGTCGGCCTGGAGAATACCAAGGCCGTTGTCACCGATCGCGGCTACGTCGAAGTCGACCGCAACATGCGGACCGCTGACCCCAAGATCATGGCGATCGGCGACGTGGCCGGGGAGCCGATGCTGGCTCACAAGGCGACCCGCGAGGCCAAGGTCGCCGTCGAAACACTGCGCGGCGAACCCGCCATGTTCGACAACGTGGCGATCCCCGCAGTGGTGTTCACCGATCCGGAGATCGCCTGGTGCGGGATCACCGAAGCCGAGGCCAAGACCGCCGGTCGCGAAGTGATCGTCACGAAGTTCCCATGGGCGGCCAGCGGACGCGCCCAGACGATTGGCCGCACCGAGGGCCTGACCAAGCTGATCATCGAGCCGAAAACCGAACGCATCCTTGGTGTCGGCATCGTCGGCCCAGGTGCGGGTGAACTGATCGCTGAAGGCGTCCTCGCCGTCGAAACCGCAGCTGTCGCCCGCGACCTCGCGGAGAGCATTCACGCTCACCCCACGTTGTCCGAGACCCTCATGGAAGCCGCCGAAGCGAGCTTCGCTCAGGCGACGCACATGTTTCGCCCGAAGCGGAAGTAGGCGAGCGTCCGGCACTGGTCGGATAAACATCCGCAGTGAATTTCCACATTTCACATTGCTCCCTTGGTGTTGAATTGAGTCACTCCTTCCGATCCTCCTTAGCATAAAGAACGGTGCGATGATGCTGGCAATACCTCTGATTCATAGACGTCAAGGAGTGCTCGTCATCGCCATGCTCGCGGCGCTGCTGTGGACCGGCGAGAGTACCAATGCAGCTGATCCCAGCGTGCTGAAGATCAGTCACCCTCAGCCGTACCAAGTGGTTCAGCGCACCGGGGTCACTCCGCGTGTGGGATATGCTCTGGTCGTTATCCGTGGCGAAGTCGATGGCCCCGCCGGGTCTGGGAACGCCCTCTGGGAGTATCGAGTCACTCCGGTCGGGGCTGTTCAAGACACGGGCTGGTCGCCGCTCGTCACCCAGAGCCAGAACGGAAGATTCGCGGCCCAGGCTCGAATCGCCGCTGGCTGGTTTCGCTTAGAGGTCCGCAGACGTTTCGGTGATGCTGTGGTTTCGCTCGGTTCCGTCGAGCCATTCGGTGTCGGTGAAGTCTTCCTCGTGGCCGGTCAGTCGTATGCCACGAACTGCAACGACGAGCTGCTGAGCGTCACCGATGAACAACAGCGGGTTGTCGCCTTCGACTCCGCGAAGGGCACATGGGGGGCTGCGAATGATCCCCAACCCGTCGCCGATGGCAGCGATGGCGGATCGATCTGGCCACCACTGGGGGATGCCCTCGCGAAAGAACTCGGTGTGCCTGTCGCCTTCGCGAATGTGGCGTGGGGCGGAACGTCCTCGCAGCAGTGGATGCCCGAGGGGGATCTGCATAAGCGGCTGGTTCAAACGGGTCAGACGCTCGGTCGGTTCCGTGCGGTCCTCTGGCAGCAGGGGGAGTCCGATGTAATCGCCAAGACCACGGCGGAGACCTACATCACCAACATCCTCGCGATTCGATCGACCGCAGCTGAGGCCTGGGGCTTCGAGCCGCCGTGGCTGCTGGCGAAGTCGACGCTGCACCCGACGGTCTACAACGATCCCGAGGGAGAAGGCCGCATCCGGGGGGCGATTGATTCTCTCGCAAAGCTGAAGGGGTTCCGCCTTGGCCCCGACACCGACACCCTTGCCAACGAGAATCGGGGCGATGCCACAACGCGCAGGCACTTCAGCGGAGTGGGCCAAAAGAACGCCGCTCAGATGTGGCTGGCAGCGATTCGCCAAGCAGTCCTGCCCGAGCCCTCGAAGAGTTCACTCCGTGTCGGTGTCGCCGAAGCGGATATCACACCGCCGGTCGGTTTCCCGATGGCGGGCTACTACCACGAACGACTGGCCGAGGGGGAGATCGATCCGCTCAAGGCCAAAGCGATCGTCTTTCGCGACGGAGAGACCGCCGGAGCGATGGTGGTCTGCGACCTGATCGGGATCGCCACCGATCTGAAGAACGAGGTGCGCCGTCGTGCCTCCGAGAAGACGGGCATCCCCGCCTCGAACATCTCGATCGCGGCGACGCACTCGCACACTGCTCCCGACTATATGAAGGAGCTGTATCTGAAACTCGGCAAAGAGACTCAGGAGCCGATGCGAGCGGCCTATATCGAAAAGCTCATCAGCGGACCGGTCGATGCGATCGTCCAAGCGAACGCTGCTGCCCAGCCTGCGATATTGGAATCAGGCTCGGCCACTCAGAACAATCCGGTGTCGTTCAACCGCCGAGCTGTGACGCGGGATGGAAGCGTGAAGACCTGGATGGGGGCCGACCATCCCGACTTCATCCGCACAGCGGGCCCCATTGACCCGCAGATCGGACTGCTCTCGGTTCGAGATGAGAGCGGAGTTCCGCTAGGGATCCTCAGCAACTTTGCGTTGCATCTGGACACAGTCGGCGGCATGAAGTGGAGTGCCGACTACCCGTTCTTCATCGAGCGATCCCTTCGCCAATCGACGGGTTCAAACGTCATCTCCCTGTTCGGGAATGGATGTTGCGGCGACATCAATCATGTGAACCCCCGCAGCAGCGTTCGCAACAAAGCCGACTTCATCGGGCAGTCGATCGCCGACTCGATCATACGCGATCTGCCGAGTCTCCAATTGATCGAGGACCAACACCTCGTGGTCAGATCTTGTGTCGTCCAGCTGCCACTGCAGGATGCGACCGCCGAAGAGGTGGCCCAGTCGATCAAGATTCTCGACAAAGCCAAACGCAAGGAACCCGTCGAGTTTCTGGAGCATGTGATCGCCTACAAGAAGCTCATCATCGATCAGATGCGGCACAAAGAGCCGCATGCGAGGACGGCGGAGCACATCACCTGGGGCCTCAGCCGGTCACTCGCCGGGATCGGGGAGACGTTGCCCGTGGACATGACCGTCTTCACGATCGGGCAGGACATCGCCATCGTCAGCCTCCCCGGGGAAGACTTCGTGGAGTTGGGATTAGCGATCAAACAGGGTTCGCCGTTTCGCACGACGATCGTTATCGAACTCTCGAACTGTGTCGAATCGATCTATGTCCCGACCCGCGCTGCCTGCGTCGGGGGGAGTTACGAAGTGACCAACTCAACGACGCTGCCGGGGTCGGGGGAAATGCTGGTCGAGGCGGCTCTGACGCTGCTGCGAGAAGCAGCGTCGGCATCACCAGGTAAGTGAGTTGACTCGCGGCCAGCTGATTCGCACAGAGGCCAGCTTGGCACGCAGCGTGACGTTCACCACAGAGACGATGACTGACATGCAGTGCTCGATCATCCGCTCTCACTCATGCGGTGAGCCGCGACGCGCAGTCTTCGTCGCGGAGCGCGGGACCGCTCTCAATACAACGGACTCACGAACTTCCACTTCTGCCGTGGCAACCGTTCTTTCTCTGGATTCTGTTCAACGTACTGAATCGCTCTGGGAACATCTTCCGGATCCAGATAGACCTTCCATTCTCCGCGTGCAAAGCACTTGTGCGGGCGGTCCTGGCTATCCCGTAGATTCTGAAACGGATGGAGTCCCTCTTCGATCAAATGTTCCGTGGCACTGCCTTTCAACTGAATTGCCAATTGCTCGACCTTCATGCCCGATGTCCCCACAACCAGATGCACATGGTCCGGAAGAATGGCACACGCCCACACCGGAAGTCCCGTTTTCTGGGCATACATCGCAAAGCCCCGGCCCACCGCGCGAGCTTGTAGTCCGTTGAGTTCCACAGCTGGCCGAACCAGCGCGGCGTTGGCGGCCAGTCTCTGTGCGTGGTCATGGGGGCGAGACGCGACGGAGCGAGTTTCGGTCGTCTTCGTCGCTGGACCGAAGCGGTGGAGTTCCCACGAGCCGACGAATTCGGACCATGAGCCGCGCGGATCGTTCGGGAGCCAGAAACCGTACATGCCGAAGATGATGTGATATGCGACGATCATGGGACACTCCGGTGGCGTGAGAGCGGCACCGCGCTCCGCTGCGAAGACTCCGCGTCGCGGCTAACCGGTACACTCAAGCGGTGAGCCGCGACGCGGAGTCTTCGTAGCGGAGCGTAGTGCGTACGTCACTATCGGAACAAAGAGAAACGCGGCCCCGGGGGACCGCGTTTCTGGTATCATTCTGCGATGAGACGAGACGACTCACTACTCGTGCAGGTCGTAGCACATCAGCTTGTTCTGCTCCCGCAGATACAGCTTGCCGTTCGAGACCACGGGGTGAGCCCAGCTCTCCCGCTCCTGGTAGACGGGAGTGAAGGTGCCGTGGAGTTCGTATCCGCTGGGGGTCGCATTCACGAGGGCCACTTTGCCGTTCTGGTAACGGAAGATGATCTGCCCATCGGCCATCGTCACAGCTGCGGAGCCGTCTCCGGCTCCCCGGATGTCTCCGCCCCACTTGACCTCGCCGGTTTTCATCTCGACGCAGATCGGGAAGCCCTTGCCATGCTTGGCACCCGAGTAGATGAACCCGTTGGCGAGGATGAAGCCGCCGTGGTGGTTCTCGAAGGTCTTGGGTTCGAGGAAGTAAACCTCTTCGGCCTTCACGCCATCGCCATCTTTGCTGAGCTTGAGCAGGCACGATCCAGTTCCGTAACCGGAGGAGGCGAACACGTAGTCACCGTCAGTGACTGGAGTCGGGATGTTGGCCGTGCCGTTGGCGACCCGGTTGTAGCCCCACAGGTACTTGCCGTCAGAGGCCCGCACGCCAATCACGCCGCGACCAACCAGAGTGACGTACTGCTTCACGCCAGCTCCGTGGCCGATGACGATCGAGGAGTAACCCGCGCCGTCGCCGCCCTTGTCGCCGACCTTGGGAACCGCGCTCTTCCAGACTTCGGCACCGGTCTTCTTGTTCAAGGCCACGATCATCGCGTTGTCGCCCCCCGGAGTGCAAAGCACCAGATCGCCATCGACCAGCGGGGATTCCGAGAAGCCCCAGCCGGAGTGCATCTTGCCGCCCCACTCCTTGAATTGGTGCGTCCAGACGACCTCGCCGTCCGACGTTTTCAGGCAAGAAATTGCCCCTTCTGATGCCACGACATACAAGAAGTCTCCATCGATTGTCGGCGTGCTCCGCGCCCCCTTGTATCCCCCATTTTTGGGGTTCTGATCAGAAATGACTTTGGACCAAGTTACGGTGTGGTCCTTGAGACTGACCTTGGTGACCGCCTCTCCAGCGCTCTGTCCACCGGTCGTATAGAGTGCGCCCTGGGAGGTCGAGACGGACGCGAACCCTTCGCCCATGCCTTCGATGGTCCAGAGGTGCTTGGGAGGTGTCTTATCCCAGTCCTTAATCAGGCCGGTCTCTGCCGACTTGCCATCCCGCCCCGGTCCCCGCCACTGGGGCCAGTCACCAGCAATGGCCACGGTGACGGTCAAACTCAACATGCAGGCCCATACGGTCCGCAGCGAGTACATCGGTCGCACAAACATGGAAGCTCCTTCTGGTCAGTTCGGTCAGCTGCTCGACGAGCGCTGCGAGAGAGGCTTTCGGCCTTCGCGGATTCTAAGGGGCGAGCGGCTTTCACAAAAGAGAGATCGCAACTCACCCGACGCGTCAGCGAGGGCGAACGCTCTCGGCGTCATGCGAGGGCGTGAACCGCTTGGAGGGATACTCATTGGCAGGTCCGGACGCGTATTGGCGGCACGCCTCGCGACGCTCGGCCCCTCGCTCACGCTTCGGGCTACTGACGCCTTCCGACTCGCCACATCTGTCAGATGTCACTTACTTGTCCTTGGCATCCAACACCAGAATCTCGACCTTGCGGAAATCGATCGGGTGGCTTTCCGACTGGAGCGAGATCGTCCCGTGATCCAGCAGCAGGCCGCCGTTCTTCTTGGCCAGCTCTTTCGCATGGCCGTCGCGGTCATCGAGCTGTGGTTCGGTGTATTCGAGAACGACGACGCCATCGACCTTGTGCCGCATGACCTTGCTGCCGAGAACTTCGGTCTCGGTGATCACCCATTGCTCGCCGTGGTAGGTCTTCGACTTGGAACTCGTGCAGTGCGGCAGGAACAGCTTCCCATTCATGACCACGTTGGTTCCCGGCGTGCAGAGGTTCATGGTGGTGCGGTTGTCCTTGCCGTTGCCGCCGAGGATCTGGACCTCGATCGAAGCTGGGAAGTCCTGGTCCTTAGCCATCCCTTCGGGAGCCTCCCCATGCAGCATCATCCCGCTGTTGCGAGTGGCCCAACCGGGTCCGCCGGGGCACTGGTCGCCGACGAACCGGTACTCGACGCGGAGGATGTAGTGCGAGAATTCTTTCTCGTGGAACAGATGCCCGAAGGTCTCCTTGAACCCGTCCTTGTACCCGTCGTACCGCACCTGGAGCAATCCGTCCGCCACCCGAAAGGTGTCCGCGTAGTTGTCGCCCAGATCGTGGTAGCGAATCTTCGGTTTCCAACCGGTCAAGTCCTTGCCATTGAACAGCTGGACCCACTCTTCCTTTTTGGCGGCATCTTCGGCGGAGGAGGATTGGCCGGTGCAGCAGAGCAGGGCCGCGAAGAGGGAGTACAGGACACGTTGCATGGAGCCACCGATTCGAGAAAAGGTTGGTGAGTTCGACTGGGCAAGCATTGTGCCAATTGTGCGTGGCAAATTGCAATCTGCTCTCGCGTGTCTCAATCCTCACACCATGAGCAGCAGCGACACCTTGACATTGGTTAAGACGAATGCAATCCTCTGAGAAGTTGTACAATTCCTTGATGTTCTGGGGAGTGTGAAGAATGCGGTCTCGCCACCTAATCATGATTTTCGCAATTTGCTTCGGGATCAACGCGAATTGTGCGATTGCAGGGTCAACGCTGACCCCTACTCAAGGATTCGCATATGTGGTAGAGAAAGCTGTCGATGGGGGGGCTGAGATTCTTCGACCGAATGTTCCTGGCGACACCCGTACGAAGACGCGGCAGTTCTGGGATGGAGTTGGCAACAGTTTTATTGACGATGGCAAGAATGGTTTGAAAACGTTGATTCAAGATGTCGCTGAAGTATCCGATTCAGAGGGATCACAGTTGATGATGGGGCTGCGGGACAGAATTGATGACAATACCTCACGAGCTGAGTTTCTTTTAATGGTGGAAAAAATGAACGCCCAGATGGCGCAGTTGGAATCAAAAGTTCGGGATATGGAGTACGAGCAATCTCGCATCGAACGCAAAACCGACGACAATACGCGAGACATTCGCGATATCCGGGCGGTGATGGAATTCAGACAACGAGAGTTCTCAAGGGTCATTGCGAGAATCGATCTCGAACTCGCAGAAATCCGAAGCCGCGTCGCAGATCTATCTATTGCCCTCGATCAGGAACGAGTTGATCGTATTGCGTCCGACCTTGAACTTGACAATCGATTGGATCGAGTTGAACACCACTTAGACGCAGAAACCAGAAGCAAGACTGCTGCGATCATCGCGGCTGTTGGTGCGACCTCATTGATCAAGGGGCAAGATCCAATAGAAGCTGCTCGTGTTCTGCAACTGGCAATTGCCTACGACAAAGTTGCCAATATGCATGCGGATCCGGGATCACGCTACTTCCTGGCGATTGCTTACCGCCGTATGGGCGAACATGTGCGTGCCGATGAGATGATTTCCGAGGCCATTGTTGCTGAACGCTATCGCTACAAACCGGAATGGTATGACCTGGTGATCGAGCGATTCCAGGGAGAGGATCGCCGGTGGGTCGATGCGAAGCGTTATGACCCTCGATTTGGAGTCCGCGCTCCTCGCCGAGTCCTCACTTCCAAGTGAGTCAGTTTCATCCATAACTCAGTTAAAGATGGATCGGAAGCAACGCGTCCACTGAGAACTCGCCCGTGCGTCTGATTCCGGTCCTCGACATTCTGAACAACGTGGTGGTCCGCGGCGTGGCGGGGCAGCGGGAGCGGTATCGACCGATTGAGAGTTGCCTGACCGATTCGGTGGAGCCGCTGGAGGTGGCCCGTGCGATTCGCCAGCGATTCGGTTTTGACGAGTTCTACATCGCCGATCTCGATGCGATCATGCACGGGCGGGCAGGGCACGCGGTCTATCGACAGCTGCGAGAGGACGGGTTCCGGCTACTGGTCGATGCGGGGGTGGGTGATGCGGAGCAAGCTCGGAGCGTGCTGGATATAGGCGTGGAGCGGGTGATTGTGGGGTTGGAATCGTGCCGCTCGCCGGACTCGCTGCGAGGGATCGTTGCGGCGGTGTCTGCGGAGCGAGTGGTGTTCTCGCTCGATCTCAAGGGGGGCGTGCCGCTCGGTTCTGGGGAGTGGGGCCGCGATCCAGATCGCATCGCCGAACTGGCCATTGAGTGTGGGGTACGGCGGCTAATCGTACTCGATCTGGCCGGTGTCGGAGCGGAGGCCGGGGTGCCGACGATCCCGCTCTGCCAGCGCATCCGCGCCTCACGCGGCCCGGAGATTGAGATCATCACCGGCGGCGGCGTGCGGCACGCGGGCGATCTGCAAATGCTCGAACAGGCGGGCGTCGACGGCGTGCTGGTGGCCTCAGTCCTGCACTGCTCCGACTGCTGGCTGGCCCCCCCGTAGGATGGGCCCATTGGCCCGTCCCCGCGCGACACCCGACCGCCGAACACCGCCCCGATGGGCAGCCGAACACCGTTCCCCGTCGGGTGACGCAAACCATCGCCCCATGTCACCCGTTTAGGTTTGTGAGAGCCGATCGGGGACGGGCCAAATGGGCCCATCCTACTTCGCTGGCGATGTCCCTCGTGGACTCGTTGAATTCACCACCGACGCGGAGCGTCGTGCCACATTGGCTTGCTCTTGGCGGGGCTGGCCAGTAGCTTGACGGCTTCTCTGCGTACCGGCCTCCGGCGCATCTCTCCCATCCGATCGACTCCCCCGGAGTATTTCCATGACGAACGACTCGTCAGCGCTGCCCGCGACCAGCCCGAAGTTCAAGCTGTCGGTGATGATGTTCCTGGAATTCTTCATCTGGGGCTGCGATGATTAGCTCTGAACGCAGATCACAGAGTGTGTAGACAGCTTGGCTCCACTTTAGGAAACTCTTTTTGCAGAGTTTTCCACTGCTGGCCGAGAATAAGGTTCAAGCCACCAACACAACTTTTGCTCGACTTTCATCTAGGCAGACATCTCCGATTGAGAGGCCCCCATGCAGCGATCTGTGTTTTTCAAGTTGTTTGCGATGATGTTCCTTCAGTTCTTCATCTGGGGAGCATGGCTTCCGCTGATCTTCGGGTATCTGCCAGCGCTGAAATTCTCCGCATTGCAGCAGTCGCTGATTCTGAACGCCTTTCCAGTCGCTGCGATCCTGGCGATGTTCTTCGGTAATCAGTTTGCGGATCGAACATTCGCAGCCGAGAAGTTCCTGGCTTTCAGTCACCTCTTTGGTGGCCTGTCGATTTTGGGTTGTGCTTTCGTAACTGATTTCACGTCGTTCTTCATTCTGATGCTCGTTCACTGCATCTTATATGTGCCGACAATTTCCATCACAAATTCGATTGCCTTCGCCAATATGAAGGATGCTCAACGGGAGTTCGGTATCGTGCGGATGGGGGGAACCATTGGGTGGATCGCTGCCGCATGGCCCCCCGTCTTCATTCTGGTCGATTGGGTGAAAGTCAAAGCAGCGGGCGGCACAGGAGTGAGATCATGGCTGGATGCTGTGTTGGCCTCTCCCCTGGAAGGTCTCGCCATGCAGGACGCGACGAAATGGACCTACGTCGTGGCCGGTGCCGCTTCGTTGGTCTTGGCTGCTTTGAGCCTCACGTTGCCGCATTCTCCGCCGAAGGCTGCCGAGGAAGCGGGCGAGGGGCTCGCTTGGATGAAGTCTTTCAAGTTGCTGGCGAATCCCTTCGTCTTGGTTTTGTGGTTGGTGACGTTTATTGATTCGTTTGTCCATAACTGTTACTTCAATTGGACAGGACGATTTTTGCCAACGGTGGGCGTTCCCGGCAACTGGGTCACTCCCGTCATGAGTATTGGCCAAGTCGCAGAAATCTTGACGATGGCTGTATTAGGAACCTGTCTGAAGAGATTGGGGTGGCGTACAACGATGATCATTGGAATTCTGGGGCATGCGGCCCGTTTTGCGATCTTCTCGTTCTGTGGCACTCCTGATATGGCTTGGTTGATTGTGACAGTCAATGTGCTGCACGGAATTTGCTACGCATTTTTCTTCGCGACCGTATACATCTTTGTGGACGAGTTTTTCCCCAAGGACGTGCGGACCAGTGCGCAGGGATTGTTCAATCTCATGATCCTTGGGGCGGGAGCGTTGGCTGCTAATTTTGCGGGTCCAGCTTTAATCTCTCAGTACACGGAAGTCGCTGTCACAGCGACTGATTCCGGTCCGGAAAGTCAAAATCTTTCGCAGGATTTGCACTTGAATCGACCACCAAAGTCGGGTTCCTTCCAACTCACGTTTGGCAAAAAGTCAACAACTGCCATTCCCAATGATGCCACGGCCGAAAAGGTGCAAGCGGAGTTGGAAGCACTGGGAACTGTGGGGACTGGAAATGTAAAAGTCTCTTCAGGAAGCCTCCCCAAAGACCAGTTGACGATCACATTCGACAAATCGCTTCTGGGCGAGGAGAAGAAGCTGGAATTGATGGCCTCGCAGGTCGGCTTTGCGGACTTGTTTATCATCCCCTGCATCGCAGCAATCGTCGCAGCAGTGCTGTTGGGGTTGTTCTTCCACCCGCCGAAGAAGTTGGGTGACACCACTGTTGAGGTGGTACTGCCGCACTAGAATCTGGTCGCCACGTTCGTAGCCACGTTCGCCAGAACGTGGGAGGCCGGAACCAGGGTTCACACACGAGGAAAGACTTCCGAAGTCTCGGAAGTCTGCGGATGTCGGTGGGTACCCGCGAGCGCCGAAGCCAGTTCGCCCACCTTCTGGCGAAGGTGGCTACGGGACTCGGACGGGCCAATGGGCCCGTCCTACGAAAGAACACTGATGACTGAGCAGAAACCATTCCAGCCCGATTTGCCACGCATGGAGCGGGCGGTTCGTGAAATCCTGATTGCGGTCGGCGAAGACGCGGACCGCAACGGGTTGCTTGAAACCCCAGCCCGTGTGGCCCGGATGTATGCGGAGCTGTTCAGTGGGCTGCATCTTGACCCACGTCGGCATCTGCGGCGGGTGTTCGACGAGTCGTTCGATGAACTGGTGCTGGTTCGCGACATCAGTTTCAACAGCATGTGCGAGCATCACCTGCTGCCGTTTCTGGGGAAGGCCCATCTCGGTTACTTGCCGAAGGGAAAGATCGTCGGCCTGAGTAAGCTGGCCCGCGTGGTCGAGGAAGTCTCGCGTCGCCCGCAGGTGCAGGAGCGGATGACGCATCTGATCGCGGACATGATGGCCGAGGAACTCGACGCCAAGGGGGTGATCGTGGTCCTCGAAGCGGAACACTCCTGCATGTCGATTCGCGGCATCCGCAAGCCGGGGGCCGTGACGATCACCAGTGCCGTGCGGGGGCTGTTCAAGTCGAACCAGTCGAGCCGAGCCGAGGTCATGTCGCTCATCAACCGGCAATCGTAGCAGCCTGTTGAAAAAGTCCGTGGCACGGGCTTCCAGCCCGTGCTTCCTCGCGTTTCACGCATGGGCAAGATGCCCATGCCACGTTTTTCAACGGGCAGTCATAGCCTCGCGCCGTCGGGCAGAGAAGTGGTGGTCTAGTTCATGCTGCTGGAAATCGAAGCCGTTCTGAAAGTCCTTCTCGCGGGAGGCACCACCACCTCGCCGCAGATGGCCGCTGCGATTGGCGTCATCATGGATGGCCAGGCCGAGCCGATCGAGATCGCCGCCTTGCTGACCGCGCTCGCCGTACGCGGTGAGACGGCTCTCGAAATCGCCGGGGCCGCTGCGGCCATGCGGGCTCGGGCCACGCGCATTCCGGCGAGGACACCGGGCCTGCTCGATACCTGCGGCACCGGCGGAGATCAGCTGCATACGTTTAATATCAGCACAGCGGCCGCGATCGTGGTGGCCGCTGCGGGTGTCCCGGTCGCCAAGCATGGCAACCGTCACGCGAGCAGCAAGAGCGGCTCGGCCGATGTGCTGGAAGCTCTGGGCGTCGACATCACTCTCGCCCCCGCAGCCGTCGGCGAGTGCATCGATCAAGTCGGCATCGGCTTCTGCTTTGCCCGCCTCGTGCATCAAGCGATGCAGCACGTCGCCCCGGTCCGGCAGAAGCTCGGCATCCGCACGATTTTCAATCTGCTCGGCCCGCTCACCAATCCGGCGGGGGCCGAATATCAGCTGCTGGGGACCAACCGGATCGCCACAGCCCGCAAACTGGCTGAGGCGAAGTCTCAACTCGGAGGGACGCGCACCCTCGTCGTATGCGGAGCCGATCAGCTCGACGAAGTGTCGCTGTGGGGCACCACGACCGTCTTCGATGTCCAGGGTGAGCTGATCGAGGAGCGACACTGGACCGCCCGCGACATGGGCCTTCCCGAATGTACGCCAGCGGATCTCGTCGTCGGTTCGCCTGCCGAAAGCGCAGCTGTGATTCGCGAAGTGCTGGCTGCGCGAACGGGCCCGGCTCGGAATATGGTCCTCGCCAACGCGGGAGCCGCCCTGTTCACTGCGGGACGGGCTACGGAACTACGAGAGGCTGTGCAACTGGCCGCCCGAGCCATCGACTCGGGAGCCGCTCAGCAGAAGCTGGAGGCACTGGTCAAGTTCAGCGTGGCAAGACGTTCCGCGTTGTGAAGTTGGATACGAAGTGACGTAGGCGATGTCGCCTCGACTTCCCTTCAATTCTACTGTTACGCCTTTCCATCTCCCTCCAGACTCGTCAACTTACACGGAGAGTGGTCGCCGTTCGTACTCACCTCACGGGATGTTCCTCCGTCCCGTGTGTGTGTCTGAATTGTCGGCAGTGGCCAGTTGCTACCCCCTCTCCCCACTGGGGTTGTGACTTTCTGGAAGGACTTGGCTGTGGGGAGAGGGCCGGGGTGAGGGGTTGAAAACGAGCGATGTGGCCCTCTCACCCCAACCCTCTCCCCCCCCCCAGTGGAGTCCTCGCGGAAAGTCATGCCGATTCTGGGGGAGAGGGGGCAGAATCTCACGGCTGCCGACTTTTCTGATGAACACACCTCATTCCCGACACATGCGTCCACTCCATGGATCGACCCACCATGTCACAACGCTTGCAGACTCCGTTGATCCAATTACAGTCCGCCATTGAGCAGCGAGTGGAGCAAGAAGCCGACTACGCTGCTCGGTTCCTGCAAGGTTCAAGCGAGACCGAGAAGTCTCTCGCAGCCGCCTTGAAGCTCGTCAACGACCAATACCAGAGCTGGCTTGATTCGGTCACCGAGCAGCAGCAACTCGCCGCAGCCCAGATCAACCACGACATCGACGATCAGCTGACCGACCTGCAAGGCGAGCAGCAGTCTGAAAGTGGCGAGATCGAGCGGGCTCGTACTGCGGAACGTGAAGAGGTCGAGTCCAAGTTCCAAGACAGCTCTTGGGTCGCGAACTCGCTTCTGGACGACACGGCCGACGACAGCCCGCGTCGTGTGTTTGAGCGAACGCAGTTCTCCCTCCAGAAATCACGCGAAGAACTGACCACAATGGTCAGTGGTCTGAAAGCCGACAGCCAGAAATTCGCTGACGAGCGCGGCTGGAATCGCGAACCTCACTTCGAACCGACTCAGGCTCCCAAGCAACTCGATAAGCTCGCCGAGACACTGCAAACGGTCCACGAACGTGGCCGCTCGGAACTGCGAGCAGCGCGTGGATTACTGCTGCCCAAGTTGTTTGTCGGGTTTCGGTCACTGGTGGTGTTTCTCGTCGTGGTGGCCATCGCGGGGGCGGTGTTCTTTTTGTTCATGCCACCGCAACAGCTGGGACAACCCGCTGGCCGCGACACGCCGACTTGGTTCGGAATCTCCGCAGCGGTCGGGGCAGGCGTCTCGCTGATGCTGACGGGGATTCTGTACGTCCTGGCCAGTTCGCAGGCGGCGGACGCCTTCTCTCAGCTGCAAACCTCGGTGGCGGAACTGGAGTGGTTCTTCGGTCGCTGGACGCAAGTGGCCGACAAGGAACTGGTCGACTCGGAGAAGGAGTTTCAGAAGCAACAAGAGCAGTACAACCGCCAGCGCGAGCAGGCACTGGCCCGGTATCAGAAGGCACACCAAGACCGCCTCGTCGAGATCGAGACGCAACGATCCGCTCAATCGACTCAAGTGAAGCAGCGATATGCCGATCAGAAGACGTACCTCGAAGCGAGTCGCAAGACCCAACTGACCGCTTTGGATACTCAGGTGGACCAACAGCGCACCGCAGGCGAGCAGCAGTTCCAAGCCGTGCGAGGCCAGGCTCAATCCCACCTCGACCAGTGCCAGTCCGATCATCGTCGGCAACAGGCAACCGCCTGGTCTGGCCTCAAGACGAAGTGGGAGCAATCGTTTCAGCTGGTCTCCCAGCAGATCAGCACGTTGCAAAACGAGGCGACCACTGCCTCGCCGCCGTGGGACCGGATCGAGGCCAGCGACTGGAAGCCCGCCTCACAAGTGCCGCCGGGGTACACCATTGGTCAGCAGCGGGTGAAGCTCGACCAGTGGCCGGGAGCGGTGTCGAGCGACATGCGTTTGGCCCCGCGTTCGACCGAGCTGCTCATCCCAGCCAACATCGAGTTCCCCACTCATGCGTCGCTGATGTTGCAGTGGAATGGACCGCAGGGACGCACGGCCTCGGTGCAGGCTCTGCAAGTCGCCATGCTGCGACTGCTCACACAGATCCCGCCGGGCAAGATTCGCTTCACGCTGATCGATCCGGTCGGACTCGGCGAGAGCTTTGGAGGGTTCATGCACCTCGCCGATGTCGATGAGTTGCTCGTGACCAGCCGTATCTGGACCGAGGCGTCGCAGATCGAGGCCCGTCTCGCGGACCTCACCGAGCATATGGAAAACGTGCTGCAGACCTATCTGCGCAACGAGTTCGCCACGATCGAGGACTACAACCACCACGCCGGCGAAGTGGCCGAGCCGTACAGGTTTCTGGTCATCAGCGACTTCCCGGCTAAGTTCAGTGAAATCGCCGCCAGCCGACTGCTGAGCATTATCACCAGCGGTCCACGCTGTGGTGTCTACACGCTGATGTCGGTCGACATGGCCCGCGACCTGCCGCAACAACTGCCGCTCAGCACAGCCACGGCTGCGATGTCGACTTACTGCTGGACTCCGGATGGGTTCCGGTGGAGTGGGGGGGAGACGAGAGATGAGAGACGAGAGCCAAGCCCGCTCTCAAATTGGCCGGTGGAACTGACTCCGCCACCCGAGCCGGAACAGTTCACACGCATCGTCAAGCAGATGGCCGAAGCCTCGCGCGATGCCCGCCGGGTCGAGGTCGCCTTCGACCGCATCGCCCCCAAGCCCGACGCCGTCTGGTCCAAGGATAGCCGCGCGGGAATCGACATCCCGCTGGGTCGTGCCGGGGCCACGAAGCTCCAGCACCTCAAGCTGGGGCAAGGCACGAGCCAGCACATGCTGGTCGCGGGGAAGACGGGCTCGGGGAAGTCGACGTTCCTGCATACGTTAATTGTGAACGTGGCGCTGTATTACAATCCACAGGAAGTGAACTTCTATCTGATCGACTTTAAGAAGGGGGTCGAGTTCAAGGACTACGCCGCCCTGCAACTGCCGCATTGCCGAGTGGTCGCCATTGAGAGTGATCGCGAGTTCGGCGTCAGCGCGCTGCAGAATCTCGATGCCGTCCTACAAGAACGTGGCGAGTTATTTCGTAAGCACGGGGTGCAGGACATTCGTGGGTTCCGCGATGCCAATCCGAATGTGGCACTCCCTCGACTGATGCTGGTGATCGACGAGTTCCAGGAGTTCTTCGTCGAGGACGATAAGCTCGCGCAAACGGCCTCTTTGATGTTCGACCGACTGGTCCGGCAGGGACGAGCGTTCGGCATCCATGTGATCCTCGGGTCACAGACACTCGGGGGGGCTTACTCGCTCGCCCGCAGCACGCTCGGCCAGATCGCGGTGCGTGTCGCTCTCCAGTGCAGCGAGGCCGATGCTCACCTGATCCTCAGCGAAGAAAACACAGCTGCGAGATTGCTGACTCGCCCGGGTGAAGCGATCTACAACGACGCCAACGGCATGATCGAGGGGAACCACCCGTTCCAGGTGGCGTGGCTCCCCGATAGCCAGCGCGAGGAGTTGATCCGCCGTCTGGCCGAGCAGTCCCGGAAGGCTCAGTACAAGCTCGACACGATGATCGTGTTCGAGGGGAACATCCCGTCCGACCCAGCCCGCAACGGAACGTTGCACCGGTTAATCGAAGGGATCGGCGAGGCATCCTCAGTGGGGCAGGCATTCCTGCCTGCCTCGCGCCGGATCACGCCCCGCATCTGGCTCGGTGATGCCGTTGAAATCAAACAGCCGACCGAACTCTCCTTCCCTCGTCAATCCGGTAGCCACCTGCTCCTGATCGGCCAAGACACCGAAGCCGCCCTTGGCCTGATGGGGACAGCTGTGGTGTCGCTGGCCGCACAGACAGAGGGGGCAGGGGTGAGGGGTGAGGGGTTAGTGAGGGAAGACAAAGCCCAGGGACACACTGCCTCTTCTTCCCTCGATCAACCATCAACCATCAACCATCAACCATCTTCCCTCCTCATCCTCGACGGTAGCCCGGTCGACTCCCCCGACGCCGACCTCTGGCGGCAGATCTCGAAAGCCGTCCCCGGCGTTCGCGTGGTCTCACCGCGTCAGAGCCTCGAAGTCCTGCAAGAGCTGACCGAGGAACTGCAAGCCCGTGAGACCGACCGCGAAGGTGTGCGCCCGCCGATCTTCGTCTTCGTCAGCCAGATCAGCCGGTTCCGCGACCTCCGCAAACCCGACGATGACTACAGCTTCGGCAGCAGCGGAGCAGAGGCCGCTCCCTCGGGTGGCAAGCTGTTCGCGGACCTCATCGCGAACGGTCCCGAGAACGGCATCCATACGATCATTTGGTGCGACTCGTACAACAATCTGGAGCGCTGGGTGAGCCGGCAATCGCTGCGCGAGATGGAGCGCCGCGTGCTGTTCCAGATGAACGCCACCGATTCGAGCAACCTGATCGACTCACCCATCGCCAGTCGCCTCGGCACGCACCGCGCCTTGTTGCACTTTCAAGAGAGCGGGGCCATCGAGAAGTTCCGTCCCTACGGACTGCCCAAGCCCGCATGGCTCGACTGGGCCGCGGGCTGCCTGCAAAAAACCGGCCCGCTGGATGAAGCCACCGACCTCGACGGGTTCATGGTGACGTGAGCGGGAGAGACTTCCGAAGTCTCCAAAGACTTCGGAAGTCTGGGTGCCCCCACCCGTAGCCACGTTCGCGAGAACGTGGGGAGCCTCGCCCCAACCAGCGGGCTGTCATCAGAGCTAGACAGCGAGCGGCTGGACGTCAGTCCGCCGTGTTGGGTGAAGCGTGTCCCCCCCACCGCCCCCGAACTGGCCGAAGAGCATCGCCCAGGCACGGGGGGCTGACGCCACCCCGCTCGCTACGGGTTGGCAGGGCGTAGCTTTTGGCATCGGAGCGACGCAGCCGAAAGAGGTTCTTGTTGGGAGAGGTTTATCCCGGCGAACCTCGTATTCCAAGGCACACCGGTAGACTCCATTACAAATTAACCAGGAGTACGTCGCTCAGAGTCTGGCGAATCGTCAGCTGGCCGATCAACGATTGACATTCCGTTCGGAAGGCCGCCCCAGGGTTTCCCAGTCCAATGCCACATCTCATCGATACGTAGTTCTCTCGCTGGCTCAAAATCAGGCTCTCGTATCAAGCCGAGGGAGAGGTAGAGCGTGTTCGTTGTCAGGACTCGCCCGGTGATAATCCCCTCTGCAACTCTTTTGTTCGAGATTATCAGGATTCTTCTGCGGATGTCACGTGCGATGAACCGCGAAAGCGTTCGGCCTTCCCGAAACCTCCAGCGGCGAAACCAATCGCAAATTCTCTTGAATCGCATCATGGAGAGACTACAACGTTGCGATCTCGTTCCCAAGCTCCGGCTTGGTAACGCCAGCCCCCCGAAGCTCTGCTTCGCCGAGCTACGCAGGACTTCCGTCAGCATCCCTTGATGCCGGGAAGAAGGCAAGTCCGGGGGGGAATTGTGATACTGAGTCCTTTGGCTCGCGGGCGAAGCGGAGCTTCGCCGAGATGCGTTCCCAAGCCGGGGCTTAAGACCGAGATCGCAAACTGGGGCTACCCCGCTTCACTACCTCGGCCCAGCACAGCTGCTAGGAGAGAGCAAAAGAACTCCTGCGACCTCGCCTCTCGATGAGCGACCATCGCTCTTAGCGTCTCGGGAGAAAGCAACAGCGGGTACCCTCCCACCGCTTGGGGCGAGGCGCTCTCAATCATCCTCCGGGCCACATCGGCATTCACGCCAATAGAATTCAGATAGAGCCAGATCACAGTTGGCGATCGATTCTGCCCCGCCAGGCAGTGGACCAAAACTCGTGCGTCCGGTAGCTGAAACATCGTGTCCAACGCAATCAAGCACTCAGTCACCGTCTCAGGATCTATCGGCACGCAGTCCGCAATCGGGATGAAGACTACCGAACGGAAACCGGCTGCCAACGTCTCCGGATAGCTCCTCGCATCACTCACGTTGAGGATGTCCGTCACCCCCGCCGCTTGCAGCAATGGGACGCGGGCTGGAGAGGGAAACGGCCCGACGGAAAGTGTGGGAGTGACCCCGTAGACAGGCAACTTCGTCATGTGCGAACGCATGCCTATTGCTCGATTGTGGAAGGAGTCGTTTGAGACACCGACTGGGCCAGTCGAATCTTGGTGACCTTGGAAATCAGGCGTTTGATCTCATCAGTCACACCGACGATCCGAAACCTCTTCCGGACTTGGTTGAGCCCCATCGTGATGACAGTCTTGGCGAAGAACTCATCCGCAAAACTGGGAGTCAGAACCACAATGCCCGTGACATTAACGTCAGTTCGACCCCCGCTGGAGCAGAGGCATCGAACTCCAACAGACGCCCCCTCATGCTCTTCCCCATGTTGCGTGTCACGAAATCGTGTTCATCGGACATCAGCAGGAATGTGGTGTCAGACATCGAACAGATCCAGATCAGAGTCTTCGCCCTCAACATCCGTCGAGGGCAACAAATTGTAGACATCCCGCACCTCAAACGGACGGTCGAGGTGGAACTCCGATCCAAACAGAGTACCATTCTAGGGGGTGTCCAGCGAGACGATTCTTCGACTTCAGACACAGCCGAATCGGGGTTGTCCGGTCGCAAGGCATATCCCGCGTCTCCGCTGAGGACCAGAAACAGCCCGCCGTTTCGACGACACAACTCACGAGTGAATTATGATGCTGATTGGCCCTGATTCGGCGATGCGGTCTCGCCGGATGAAGACTTCAGGACCGAGTTAGCAACAGGCCCGCAGACATTCCAGAAAATCATCCACCAAGTGTAGAAGGAAGTTTCCCCGAAGAACGGGTTTGGCGACAACATTCCATGGGCCAACTCGTTCCGAAAGTTGCCTCCGTGACGATCAGTCAGAATCACTTTCATTGTAAAGCAAAGGTCTTCGCCAAGCATCTTCTCCCTTCACCGCGCCTCCCCGTGCAACCCGTAGTCGTCGATCTTTTTGTGCAGCGTGTTGCGGTTGATCCCCAGCTTGCTGGCGGCTTTAGTTTGGGTGCCTTGAAAGGACCTCAGAACCTGGAGGATTAATTCTTTCTCGACCAAGCCCATGACGAGTTCGTGAGCCTGGCCGTCCTCCTGAACCCGGGACAAGCCGAGGTTGACCAGTTCGGTACAGAGGGCCTCGATGCTATTCCGCTGGGCTCGACCGAGCCGGACGGGGGCCTCACCTCGCAGATGAGCTGGCAGCAGATCGGGCGTCAGCGCGGGCGTCGGGGCCAGCACTGTGGCGCGCTCGATATAGTTCTCCAGCTCCCGCACGTTGCCGGGCCAGATATAGCTCTTGAGGCAGCTCATGGCTTCGGCGGTGACTTGCAGGGGCGGTCGGCGCATGTCAGGGGCGAACCGCGAGGCAAAATGCTCGGCGAGAGCGGGGATGTCCTCGGTCCGGTCCCGCAGCGGAGGCAGGTAAATCGGCAGCACGTTCAGCCGGTAGTACAAGTCCTCACGGAACTGACCGCGATCGACCATCTCGTTCAGGTCGCGATTTGTCGCCGCCACGATCCGGCAGTCGACGGAGATCGTTTTGGTATCGCCGACTCGCTCGAACTCATGCTCTTGCAGCACCCGCAACAGCTTGACCTGCAACGTGTAGCTGATCGAGTTGATCTCATCCAGAAAGATCGTCCCGCCGTGGGCTGCCTCAAATCGCCCGGTGCGATTTTCATGAGCACTGGTGAAGGCCCCTTTCACATGCCCGAAGAGTTCGCTCTCCAGCAAGCTCTCGCTCAGTGCCCCGCAGTTCACGCGGATAAACGGCCCCGTCGCCCGGCGGCTCAACTGGTGAATCCCCTTGGCGACCAGTTCCTTACCCGTCCCCGTTTCGCCGAGCAGTAGCACGGTGGCTGAGCTCGCCGCGACCTTGCGGGTCATGCGATAGACCTCGCGCATGGCGGGCCCGCGGCCAATCATGCCCTCGTACAGGGGGGAATCGTCTTCAACAGTGTTCACGGCAGTATCCGGTGAGATTTCCGGCGAGCTGCGCGAATTGTAGGCAGTTTTATCGTGAGGATAAACAGAAATAGGCAGAAAAAAACAAAAGGTCTCTGATCCGAGACGTGGCCCAGCTGGGGGATGCACCTTTGTGTTGCATGTGCCCGGAGAGTTAGCAAATTATTTCCGCCCCACGCTCTACTACTTGCTCCAACGGCTCCACGCCAGTCCTGGCTTCTCGGTCCGAAACTGGACCAGCCGCTGGTGTTCGACTTCGGTCACGTAGACCGTTCGTCCGTCCGGACCGCCGAAGCAGACATTGGTCGGAGAGGCCCCGAGGACGTCGACCTCGTGCAGAATCTCTCCACTGGGCGACATGACGACGACAGTCCCCTTGCCATGCCGTGAGATGTACAGGTTCCCGTCCACGTCGCAGCGCATGCCGTCAAACCCGTGATCGGGGAACTGCCGAATCAACGTCTTGCCCGAGAGCAGCTTGTCCGCCCCGATGTCGAAACTCCACACGTTCCGCTGGACGCTTTCGTTGACATACAGGTGCTTCCCGTCCGGGCTGACCTCGATGCCGTTCGTTGTTCCCATCCCGCTGGCGAGCTGCGTCACCTTCCCATCGCGATCGATCCGCCACAGCTGTCCGGTGCTTTCCTTCCAGTTGGGATCGCTGGCCCAGAGGGTTTCGTCCGGGCCGATGGCCAGGTCATTGGGCTGGTTCATCTTCGGTTCGTGAGCCAGAACGGAGAGCTTCTTCGTCGCCGGGTCGATCTTCAGAACCTGGTGGGCCATGTAGTCGGCCACATACATCATCCCGGCTTTGTCGAAGACAATCCCGTTCCCGGAACTCCCCTCGGGCAGCGTCAGCCAGAGCTCGCCGTGCCCGGCGGGCGTTACCTTGCCAATCGTGTGATTCTTCTCAAAGCAGACGGCATAGACATTCCCCGCCTTGTCACACGCCGGACCTTCGACCCCCGCTGTGAAAGACTTTTCAGCGGTCAGGGGCTTCGCCGTCCAGAGCGGCTCTTCGGCGGGAAGACGGATTGCGAACAAGCCGACGAACATCGTTGAGAGCAAACGAGTGATGACGCGCAGTGACACAAGATTCTCCACAAGGAAGGGGTTGGACCGGTTTGCGGTCGAGAAGCGACTCTGCCCGGAAAGGATACGGGATGCACACTGTCCAGAGGAATGCCACGGAGAACTGATCGCCTCACAGCACCCCCTGCTGCTCCAGCAGCATCCGCAGATACGATCTCGGCTCTCGTAAGTCCAGGATCTCCCAATCCTCGGCCAGACGCACGATCTGGTCGCGAGCCAGTGGCCACTCATCATCCGCAGTCAGCATCTCAATTTCGAGGAACGTCCCCAGCGAACGAGCCTCGTCGAGAGTGACCTCGACGAGTTGGCCCTCCCAGGTGAACGGGGCCACCCGGCGAGTCTTCTCGACCGTCTCGATCACGCGAAACCCCAAGGCCAGCAGCACCGACCGCATCTGCTCCGTCGAGGTCGCCCCCGCGAGAAATGGGATCTCCGTCTCGGGCCGCGTGCGGGTGAACGTATCCAGCTTTGGGGCCTTGTAGGTCAGAGCGTTCTGGTCCCCCGAGGTGCGGATGCGCAGGGCCTCGTCCGTCTCGCGAAAGTTCCGCTGCGGGTGGTTGAAGTAGATGTCCCGCTGCAACACCGGCTGGCCAAACACCAGCCCGGCCTCGCGCGTCAACCGCTCGATCAGGTCCGGAGAGGGAACGCGGAATTTGATTTCGACTTCAATCATGGGGGGATCGTTGAGGGTTGAGGGTTGAGGGTTGCTCAAAGCCCAGGGGTTGCAACCCCTGGGCTTGGCCATTGACTGACGACTGACAACTGAAAACTTCTCCCGTCAGCGTGGCCGTACCCAGCGGATCACGCTCCTCAGTATCCACGGGATGAATGCCAGCAGGCAGAGAGCCAGAACCAGTTCCGGCGTCAGCAAGCTGCCCGGTCCCTGATCTTTCAGCGCCTGGAGATCGACCGC
>JAYSUV010000437.1:0-1441 GCA_043718945.1 Planctomycetota bacterium | reverse complement strand
GGAGAGGACGGCCAGCGGACCTACATCAGTGGCAGCGGCTCTGGCATCAGCAGGAACGGAAACACTCGCAGCGGGCGACCGGTCTCCAACTCACTCGGATACCGCAACTGGGCGGCACGGTCAGCTGCGAATTGCAGCAGTGTGAAGTCCAGCCCACAGTACTTATCGAGGTCCGACTCGGCAGCGACATCGGCAAAGACTTCGCCCGCCGAGGCCGCGTGACGGCGAACGCCGTGAATGCTTTCTTCGCGAACCTTGATCCCGGCAGCGGCCATCTTAACGAGCCCCTTGAGGAACCGGCCCACGAGGGACTCCGCCCCGGTACTCCGCCAGAGACGGTCCCACTCGTCGTGAGCTTCCCAATAGAACCCCAGATTGAAGTGATCCAGCCCCAGCAGGTAAGACCGATTCTCCGCCCAGCGGTCGGGGGTCAGCGGCTTGGGATTCATCGGACGTTGGTTGTAACTGTGACCACGAGGATCACGATAGGGGTGCGGCGTGCCGGAACCAGGCACATGCGTGTAACGGGGCAACGGCGAATTCGGGAGCAGGCGAGCAAATTTCGCCTGGGGAATGGCCTGAAGTGGAGCGATTGAAGCAGTCGACATGGCAGCTGATTTCCGTCGTTTGACCCGTCGCGACCTCCTGCGCTTGGGGAAAAATGGAACCGTTCGAAAGCGCACATTCCACGTCGAACTCCCCAGGAGTTGTGACGAGAGAACGACAACGCGATCTCGACAAAGTTCGTAGGTTGGGAACGCCCCGCGCTTCATGCACCGGGACAAGCTGTGGCAAGGGAAGGAAGGGCGACGTGGTAACTGCTGGCCGAGCCACCACTTGAGTGTGATTCATACGCCACCCCTGTGAACCTGTCGAAACGGGTCCACACACCCATTAAACCAAATATTTCGGAGATTTATAGATCACTTTCCTAATTTTCTCCGACTTGGCTCACGACCGCCTGCCGCGACATGCTCAGGGAACCTCTGCCGGTTGTGCGGGGGAATGTTCATTCGTGGCTGGCAAGAGCCCGTGTGTATCGCGTCTCTCGACCGTCTGGAAAGTCGTCATTTGGCTTCAATTACTGAAAAAAGAGGAGCAGGAAGCCTGTTAGGCGAGTCATTTCAACCCGGAATGGGGAGCCTTGTAACCGGATGAATGCCGCATGGCCAGTCCCGACCAAGGCCAGCCGGTCGAAATCACTTCCTTGCCACAGGGGCTTGTCCCCGTGGTTCCCGCGCTGGTGTGCTCCGGTCGCGCACCAGCGCGCGAACCACCCCGACGAGCGGGGTGGCGGAGAGACTTTTTTCGCCCGCCTGCCTCATTGGACCTCGCCACTTTGGGCCGTAAGTGTGGAAAACACCGGGGTGGCGGGGTCAGGAGGCTTTGCGGATGGCCCCGACTCGGGGTCGGCATTGAAGGTTCGAGGCATTGAGGTGAG
>JAYSUV010000436.1:0-11321 GCA_043718945.1 Planctomycetota bacterium | reverse complement strand
ACTGACTCCCCATCAATAAATACGGGATCGCCGCCCGCCGTAGCTCCTGTTCGAAGATGCGCGGTTGTTCGTTGGTGCGGAACAGGATGCACAGATCGCGGGCGGGCACCCCCTTTTGCTGGATCAGAAAGCGAATCTCCCGCACCAGCATTTCCGCTTCCTGCTGCTCGTCTTCGTACTCGATGAAACGAACCTCATTCTGCGATGTCTTCGTGGCGAGTAGTTGCTTCTTGTGCCGGACTCGGTTGTGTCGAACGAGTGAATTGGCGACGTTCAGGATCTGATCGGTGCAGCGGTAGTTCTCTTCCAGGCGGACGGTCTTGGCCCCCGGGAAGTAGTTCGCGAACCCGAGGATATGTCGCACCTCGGCCCCGCGCCAGCCGTAGATCGACTGGTCATCGTCGCCGACTACGCAGAGGTTTTTATGCTCCTGGACGAGGGCTTCGATCAGTTCGAACTGAGTGCCGTTCGTGTCCTGGTACTCGTCGACCTGCACATGATCGAATCGGTCCTGATGCCGTTTTAATATGTCGGGGTGGTTATTGAACAACTCGTTCGTCAGCAGGAGCAAGTCGTCAAAGTCGACGCCGCCGGTGGATTTCAAGCGGGCCTGATATTTGCGGTAAGCGGAGACGGCGAGGAACTCCTTGTCGTCCTCAGCTGCGTCTTTGGCTCGATCAGGGCGGATGCCAACCGACTTCCACTTGCTGATGATGTTCAGGAGTTCGCTCGGCTTAATGGAGGACTCGGTGACGCGGATATCGCGGAGGACTGAGCGGGCGATCGACTCCTGGTCCCCGCGATCGAGGATCGTAAACTTGGAGGGGTAGCCGAGAACCTCGATATCGGTACGAAGGACATCCACACAGAGCGAGTGAAAGGTTGAGATCCACGGCCGCTGCTGCCGAGAACCCCCACCGCCCCCGAGCAGATGGCGGGTCCGCTCCAGCATCTCCCTGGCCGCCTTGTTCGTGAACGTCACCGACAGAATCCGCTCAGGCCGAATGCCGCTGCGGATCAGCTCCGCCATGCGGTAGGTAATGACCCGCGTCTTCCCGGTCCCCGCCCCGGCCAAAACCAGCAACGGCCCCGACAGTGTCGTGACCGCATCACGCTGGGCCGGATTCAGGATGGAGAGGCGGTCGGACATCGGGGGGAGGAGAGGGTTTTAGGGTTGATGGTTGATCGAAAGAGGAGAGTCGGTGGGCGATGGCTGCTAGGGCTGACCTTCCGGTCGATGAACCATCAACCATCAACCATCAACCTTCCCCCCTCTCCCCGAAGGGGGCCGCATTCTGCCGAACCGAGTCGACGAAGGAAAGGCGGTCCGCTGGACCGGGGAATTGGGGATGTCCACACTCACCCGAGGCTAGTCCCTTCCCCACTCACCTGACGCGTCAGCGAGGGCGTCCGTCTCTCGATGTTCTCCGTTGAGATCGACCCCCGGGACGAGACAGTGACGGGTGGCGGGGTCAGGAGGCTTTGCGCATGGCCCCGACCTGGGGGGCGCTCACCCATGCGATATCCGACCATGGGCTCGGAAGTCTCCCACTTCGTTGCCTTCATGAGCTTCTGTTCTAATTCCGGATTGGAATAGGAACATAAGGGAACGAAGGGAACGAAGGGGGACAAATCGGGCGAGGCGATTCTGGTCCCCTCGAAGCGCCTGAAGCAAGAGCGTCGGGTTGACTGGCAGGTGACAGCGTTCATGAGTAGTCCATGGTGACTTATGGCGCTAGGCCGTGTGGATATTCACCTCGTAACTCTTTTCAGGGAAATAACTTGCATCGACAATCCCTACTAAGGGGTGTTTGTCGCAACTCATTTCTCAGTACTAGTTTGCGGTGATGAAAACTGTGATTGTCAACGCGGCCTTGAGCCGTTTCAGAATTGGTTTGCAGGGAAAGCAGACAGGCATACCTGCCCCACTGCTTGCCGAGGCGGATTATCTGGTTCATCCGGTTCATTTCACCAGCCTGAGTTGCCGGACGACACCTTGAAACACCAATTCCGCACGCTGCCGTCCCCACCGGCTCTGGCCACACAGGGGCGGTTTTGTGGGATGAAATGGAGACCGTACTCCTGATTCGACTCCACCTCAAGAACGATGGGGTGATGCAAACAATCCCAACACCATTAGCCGAACAGTTGTGTTCGCTGATATAATCCAGCCTTCCCGTTTCCCCCACTGTCTCCTGGTTCATTCACGAGGAATTTCCCTTGGAAGCTGCGTCTCGCTATGAACTGCTGGAGAAGCTCGGCGCGGGCAGTTTTGCCACGGTCTACCGCGCTCGCGATAACGAACTCAATCGCGAGGTGGCAGTCCGCCAGATTCATTCCCAACTACTGGACGATCCGCGATTCCTGGACCGCTATTGGGCGGAGGCCCAGCTGTTGGCTTCGGTGCAGCACCCGCATATCGTCACGATTTATGACATTGTGCGGGGTAAGGGGTGGTTGGTGCTGGAGCTGATGCAGGCCAACCTGCGCGATCGGCTGTCCGGTCGCCCGATGGATTTGCGGGCGTTGCGAACCACGCTGATCCATGCCCTCAAGGCTCTCAAGTACCTACACAGTCGCGGCATCATTCACGGAGACATCAACCCCGCAAACCTGATGGTCGACCATCGCAAGCGGGTCAAGGTCGGCGACTTTGGCATTGCTCGCCGGGTCGCTCGCACGGATGGCAGCGTCAGCCGTGGGGCGGCGAAATACATGGCCCCCGAGGCCCTCTCCGGAGAGATCGCCAACGTCGGGCCCTCGAGCGACCTCTACTCGCTCGGGTTCAGCTGTTACGAACTGATGTGCGGGTCGGCGTTTGCGGACCTGTTTCCCGGCCTCAATCCCCAGGGAGCGAACGCACAAGCGGCGTGGATGATGTGGCACGCGGCCCCGGACCGCAAGCTTCCGCCGATTAGTCATGTCCTCGAAGGCGTCCCGCCCGACTTGGCCGCTGTGATCGAGCGGATGATCGAGAAGAATCCCAAGGCCCGGTTCCAGTCGGCGGAGGAGGTCCTGTCGCAACTGGGCGATGACTCGAAGGGGGCCGACCGCGACTCGACGACATCGGGAGACACGTCCACTGCCGAGCAGACTCCGACCGGCCCGCGCTGGTGGGTGGTCGCGGTGTTTGCCGTCTCGGTGTTGCTGTCGCTCTCGATGCTGTTCCTGCCGACCGGTCCCGCGAAACCGGTAGCAGCTCCCGCCTCCAAGCATGCCATCGTGCGGAAGGCCGACTTCACCCGCAACGTCCTGGAGATCGAGGACCAGATCACCGGCATTCCCGAGGAAGCCCCCCTCCCGCCGAAGTCCAAGATTCGGCTCCGGCTCCACGGCGAGGCCGAACGCTTCATCCTCCCCAAAGACATCCAGCTCGGCGACTGGATCGAAATCCAACCCGCAGCCACTCCCGAGGGAGAGGCGGCGCTGTTCATCACCCGTCCCATTCGTCAGTCGGGCGAGGTGCGGCAAGTCGACCCAGCTGCGGGGCAGATCACCATCTCGATCAGCTCTGGACGGCTGAAGGATGAATTGGCGATGCACGTGCCCGAGCGGGCGTTGATCACTCTTAACGGTGAGCCTGCCAAGCTCAAGGATCTGCGGCGGGACGACCGTGTCGAGGTGGAACATCTCCTCGATCCACGGGGCACCAAGGGAGAACTGGTGAGTACCCTGGTAGTGCTGCGGAGCCAGGAATCGACAGGCTTCATCGAGTCGATCGACCTCCCGAATCGGACGCTGAAGATCACGGAAGCACGCGGCCAAAAGGGAGGCCGCATGGTGACTCTCGCCCAGGACGCCCTGCTGAAGTTCTCCAGCGGACAGGCGCTGAAGCTAGATGACCTACGAGTCGGCGACCGATTGACGGTGCTGGCCGACTCGCTCGTTCGCGCGGTTGTCGTCACTCGCGGTGATAGTTCCGAGACCGGCCTGTTCCTGGAGTCGCGACCAGACAGCACGTTCCTGATGCGGTCCGATACGGGCGATGAGCTGCTGCTGACGGTCACGCCGGAGTCCGATATTCGGCTGGGTCAGGAGCGGGTGACAATCAACGACCTGCGCCCGCAGATCGACCGCCTGAGTGTGACGATTCACAACACCGAGGACCGCCAGCAGACGGCCACTTCGGTCGACGCCACGCGCGGTGTGAAGCATGACCGCTGGGCCATCATCCTCGGCAACGGGACGTTCGCGTATCGCACGCTCACCCCCCTGCCCCACCTCGTGACCGATGCCGAGTCGCTGCACCGCACGCTGATCGGTCGCTACTCGGTCGACCCCCATTGGAGTTCACTGCTCGTCGATAAAGATGTTCAAACCGTCCGCGACGAGTTCCAACGCCTGCTCCCCCGCGTCACCGAACCGATGCAGCTGATCGTGGCCGTCATGGGCCACGGGTATCTGGGACCGGACGGCAAGGTCTACATCGCCTTCAAAGACTTTCAGTGGTCGTCGATGGAGCAGACCGGACTGCCGCTGGATGGCCTGGTCGATCTGCTCGAACGCTGCCCGGCCAAGGAGAAGTTGCTACTGCTCGATTTGACGCATGCTGGGGACCACCCCGATGTGGAGGGACAGCCCGACTTACCGAAGCAGCTGTCGGCCCTGACTACCCCGCTGAAGACGGTTCGCGTGATCGGAGCCTCGTCCGAAGGAGAGCGCAGCGTCGCCATCGAAGAGGGCCGTCGAGGCTGGTTCGGGACACAGCTCGATCATGCCTTCGCCGGGTCAGCGGACACCGACCGCGACCTGAAGATCAGCCCCACCGAACTCATCAAGTCCCTCGAAGCCGCCGCCGCCGAGAGTGCCTCTCCCACGCTGCAACACCCATTCGCATGGGCAGTTTCGGAGTGACGCGACCGTAGGACGGGCACATTTGCCCGTCCCCGCTCGACATTCGCCCACCAAGAACGGTGACACGGGTCGGGGACGACGCGGTCCTTGGCCTCTCGGCGAGACGCCCGTAACACGGACGGGCAAATGTGCCCGTCCCACCCTCAGCATTACCCCGCGTGATTCAAAAACAGCTTCAAGCTGTAGATCACGACCACCGATACCACGATCGTTCCCACCACCAGCAAGAATCTGCCCGAGGCTTCTCGCTTGGTGGCCACGATCTGGGCGATGATGCACACGAACGCCACCACTGCCATCTTGAACATCAGTAGCCCTTTGACTCCCCAATGATCGAGGAAATACCGGGCCACCGGGTTCGATTCGTAAAACTCGCCCAGGCCCATCTCGCGGTGCATCAGCATCCACCACGTCATCGCAAAATCGAGGATGTTGACTAGGATGAAGATCGTCGTCTCCGTCTCCAGCGGCAGCTTCTGACGAAAGCCCCAGAAGAACAGACGACCGAGCGGGCTGCGGTGAGGAGTCTTCGTCATGAGTGGTTCCGCTGAGTAGCCACGTTCGCCAGAACGTGGGCAAGTGGCCAGTGTGCGTTTCCCCTGTGGGGTGTATTCGCCATGTGGTGGTCCCCCTCTTGTCCCCTCTCCCCCGCGATCGGCGTGGACAATCAGCGTGGCGTGTTGCGGGGGAGGGGGCTAGGGTGAGGGGGCCATCCCAGCGCCTCGTACGACGGACATCCTCGTCGATCGATCGCGCGACGGACAAGGATGTCCGTCGTACAAATCCCCCTCACCCCGGCCCTCTCCCCCACAGTGGAGTCCTCATCGAATGTCGCATCAATTGTAGGGGAGAGGGGGCAGACAATACGGGAACCCCCATCGAGCGTCGTCTGCCCGCCGCCCACGTTCTGGCGAACGTAGCTACGACGGAGTGGCGACGGGTGTGGGCCTCGAAGCGGAAGAATCATTTCGACGCCTTCGGTTTGGCCTTCTTGGCGACCGCCTTCTTCTTCGCCGGAGCCTTCGCACTTCGCGCGGCCTTGGCCTCCGCATTCTTCACCAGCGCTGACTCGTAGTCCGCGATGTGCTGCTCCACCGTCGTCCGCCGCACCGCCTCAGCGACCACCTCCAGCGGCAAGTCCTCCAACTTCTTGAACCGGATGCAGCACTTCCCCATGTCGAGCTTCTTCCCCGCTTGGGCGAACTGCTCCCTCAGTTTGTTCTCCTCGTCCCCGCTGGCATCACAGGAGAGGATGTACAGCGACATATAATTCTTCTGCGAGGCCAGAGCTGTAAACGTCAGCGGCTGTTTCGGGTCGCAGTAGTATCCGGCGGGGTACAGGGAGTGCGGGACGTAGTAGCCGATCATGCCGTACAGCATGCCCTCCTCGAACCCGGGGTGGAGGTTCTTCCGGATCACATCGCGGATCGCGGAGATCGCCGACCGCCGATCCTCGGGAAGTTCTTTGAGATAAGCGGCAACGGTCTTCGCTGAACTTTGCATGAGTGAACTCCGGTGACGAAACAACATCGTTTAGCCGCGACGCGAAGTCTTCGTAGCGGAGCGCTCCGCTACGAAGACTTCGCGTTGCGGCTAAACAACACACTACTGAATGCACCCACGCGCTGTCAGCGGCCAGACACACTCGACCACTTCCTTCCGCACTCCATAGAAGAAGTTATGCAACACGTTCGTGTGATCGCAATAGCCGGGGATCAGAATCACTTTATCCCCGATCACCAGGTTCTGCGATTCCGGTCCCAGTTCCAACGTCAGATGCTCCGCACTCAGTACCGGATTCACGGCATCGTTCAGCTTCCGGCCCCCTGCCACTCCGACGACTTGCGGCAGATAGATATCCGGGTGAATTGTCTTCCGTCCGGAGTCCAGAACCGCTCGCTCCAGTGTCGGACGGCTGACCACCGTGGCAATCACCATCAGCGCCGGTGCGAGACCGGTCACCCCGCACTTCTCCAGATAGAACGGGTCCGCAAACGTCCCGCCGCCTGCCTGGGTCTCGGTGATGTGCGGGCTGTCGACGGTGATTTGGTACGACCCGGTCCCGCTGGCACTGACGATGTCGGCACACAAGCCATCTCTCCGGAACCGGTCCGCTGTCTCGCCGAGGATGGCCATCGCGGAGCCGATCTTCTCGCGCTTCTCGGCCTCATCCGCGATGGTGAGCAGATGCCCCTCGTAGCCCATCACTCCGACCAGATCGACATGCGAGAGTCCGGCCACTCCGCGTGAGAGATCCTGCGTGTCATGCCCCGGCCGCACTCCGACCCGGTTGAGTCCGATGTTCACCTCCAGGATCACCCGGCACCGCACGCCGTGCCGGCCACACACCTCCGACAGCGCCTCCGCCTGAGCAAAGTGATCGACCGCCACTATCGGTCGACCCATGCGGCACAGCCCCGCGAGACGCTCCAGCTTCTGCCGCCCCACGACCATGTTCGCGATCAGCACATCGGCGATGCCCGCCTGGATGTAGACCTCCGCCTCACTGACCTTGGCCACTGTCACCCCGACCGCCCCCGCCCGGATCTGCTGATGCGCCACCGCCGGTGACTTGTGACACTTCGCATGCGGCCGCCACTGCTTTCCGGCCCGCGCATGCGTTGCCGCCATCGCCCGGATGTTCCCCTCCATCCGGTCGAGGTCAATACACAGCGCCGGCGTATCCAGCTCCGTAAGATGCCGACCAATCACAGCTGAGGGGATCATGCGTGGGCTTTCTTCATGGACCGTCTCTTCTCGGTACTCCTCGGTCCCAAGCTCCGCTGGGGACCGCATCTCCGCTTCGCCCGCAGGCCACAGAACTCGACCAACAGATGTTACTCAATGTCACCGGACTTCGGCATCTCACCGTTTGAATCTCCCGGGAACCCAGCAGAGTGGTACGAGGTACAACTCCTCTCAGACCGGAGGCGGGTTGGCACGCGGCGAAGCGGAGCTTCGGGAATATGCAGTCCCCAGCGGAGCTGAGGGCTGGCAGATCGAGTCCTCCTCGACTGCCTGAGCGGCACGGCGCTAGCCGCCGGTTCCCCGACACGGGCGTCAACAAGAACCGGCGGCTAGCGCCTTGCCGCTCACAAGAAGGGATCCCTGCGTCCCGACTTCTTCATTTCCCTTTCGATTGCATCGCCCCCTATCATGCGGCATCTCCTCCCCCGGATGTTTTCGAAGGGTGCTCGCAATGCGTGTTCGTACCTTAGCTCAGCTGTTGTTCGGCCTGCTGATTCTGTCTTCGCCAACCCTCGCCCAAGGTCTCGCGATCCCGCGTGCGCAGGACCGCCCGCCTGGCCCACCACTATCGGCTGAGGAAGCGGCCAAGAAGATGACGGTGCCAGAGGGCTTCACGGTCGAGGTCGTGGCTTCGGAGCCGGACCTGATGAATCCGGTGGCGATGTGCATTGATGAGCAGGGGCGGTTCTGGGTCACGGAGTCGTTCGAGTACCCGCGGCGCGAGGCGGGGCCGGGGCGGGACCGGATCAAGGTGCTGGAGGACACGGACCAGGACGGGAAGGTCGACAAGGTCACGATCTTTGCCGAGGGGCTGAACATCCCGTCGGGGATCAACGTGGGGCATGGCGGGGTGTGGGTCTGTAATGCGCCCGACTTGCTGTTCCTAGAGGACACGGACGGCGACCTTAAGGCCGATAAGACTTCTGTCCTCCTTACCGGGTGGGGACGCGATGATACGCATGAGCTGCCGAACTCGCTGACGTGGGGGCCGGATGGGTGGCTGTATGGGCTGAACGGGGTGTTCAATTTCTCGCATGTGAAGTACGGGAAGGACAACCCGAATCTGGCGAAGAACCCGGACCATCCCGGCTGGCCGCTGACGTGTGCTCTGTGGCGGATCAACCCGCATACCAAAGAGTTCGACATCTTCGCCGAAGGAACGAGCAACCCTTGGGGGATCGCGATCAACGACGAAGGGGAGTTCTTCCTCTCAGCCTGCGTGATCGACCACTTGTGGCACATCACACAGTCGGGCTACTACATCCGCCAGGGCGGCCCCTACCCGCCGCATACGTGGCCGATCGGGTCGATCGTCCAGCATAAGCATCAGAAGGCAGCGTACTGCGGGATCACCTGGTTCGACAGCGACGCCTACCCCGAGGAGTACCGCAAGGTCTTCTATATGGGGAACATCCACGGCGGCTGCATCAACGCCGATATCACCGAGCCGCACGGCAGCACCTACAAGGGCAAACCGCACCCCGGCTTCCCCGCCAAACCCGGCACATGGGCAGCTGATGTCGACGGCACGCTGCGAAAGGAAGGCACTCCCGAGAAGACCATTCTTAAGGATCTGCTGACCGCGAACGATGCATGGTTCATGCCGGTGGTGCAAAAGGTCGGGCCGGATGGGTGCCTGTACATCCTCGATTGGTACGACCGCTACCATTGCTATCAAGACGCCAACGCCGACCCCGCCGGAATCGAACGCGAGAAGGGGCGGCTCTATCGGCTGCGGTATAAGGAGACGCCTCGGGCTCCGAAGTTCGACATGGCGAAGGAGACGGATGAGCATCTGATTGAGCGGCTGGGGAGTCCGAATGTGTACTACCGGGAGACGGCGCAGCGGGTGTTGCAAGAGCGGGGGACGCGAGATGCTTATATCGCGACACTCAAAATGGCTTCTATCCCTGATGCCTCAGTGGCGAAACGGCGACACGCCACGTTTAGTGCAATCGGTATGAACTTTGATTGGAAAGCCGAGCAATTACCAAATTATCCGAGCCATGATCCTACCGATACGGTTATGCAGGCTTGGAGGCAACGATCCCAGTTCTCAACGCTACCAGCGGACGTCACTCAGGCAAGCTTAGACCAAATGCTCGCGACGACATTAAAGCAACTCGCTGACGCTGAAGCACTCGCCGCGCCGAACAGCCTTCATCCGAGGACCATATTGAACAATGCGATCGGATTGGGAAAAGTCACTTACCATCCGATGGTCTTGGCCAATTGGCTGATCAACATAAGTGTCTTCCCAGACGATACGTTAATGGCTCAAGTTGCCTGGCAAAACATCCACCCACTCCTCGAAGACCATACTGATGACTTCTTGATGGTGCTGGAAAAGGGTAAGTTCCTGCGTAACGCCTCGATCGCGAAGATGATGCCGCGGTTCGCGGCCCGCATCCTGGACCGCAAGGATTTTCAAGCCGATGAGATTGCCAAGCTGTTGACCCTCCTCTCCGAGCAAAACGACGAGGACTGCCAACATGCCGCCCAGTCGCTCCTCTGGTCGCTCGCCGACAGCAGCCAGACCGGCGGGCTCGATGCCGCCAAGCGGGACGCCCTGAAGACCGAGTTCGCCTCGACCTTCGAAGCGGTGAACAAAGCAGGGGAATCCCACCCGCTCTATGTCCCCGCCACGCAAGTCCAATGCAGCTGGGGTGACGCGAACGCCATCGCAGCTGTCGAGAAAATGCTGGCCGAGACCAAGGACGAACCGCACAAGATCGGCTGTCTGAAGGCCCTGATCGGCGGAGCGACTCCATCGGCTCTCTCGATCGCCGAGAAGTTGCTCGATACGACCTCGGTGGGAACGCAGGAGCAGGTGCTCTTCCTGCTCGGACGGATGAACTCGCCGAAGGTTGCGGATGCGATCCTGAGCCGCTACGCGAAGTTCGACCCCGGCCTGCAACCGAAGGCCCTCGAACTGCTGACCACGCGGGTCGAGTGGTCGACCCCGCTCCTCGCGGCCATCAACGACAAGTCACTGTCGAAGGATGCCTTGAACTTAAACCAGCTGCGGCGCATGGCGAGCTTCAAAGATGAGGCATTCGCGAAGCAGTTCAAGACTCTCTACGGTACGATCCGCGAGGGCCGCAACCCCGACCGCGAGCATGTCATCAACCAGACCCGCGACTTCCTGCACGGCACACCCGGCGACCCCGAGCGCGGCATCGCGGTCTATAAGAAGGTCTGCGCCCAGTGCCACAAAATGTACGGCGAAGGGGCCGAAGTCGGCCCCGACATCACCCTCAGCGGACGCAATAACTGGGACCAACTGCTCAGCAACGTCCTCGACCCCAGCCTCGTCATCGGCGGTGCGTACCAAGCCCGCATCCTGCAAACCGCCGATGGAAGAGTCCTCACCGGCCTCCCCGTCGAAGAGACCGAGCAGCGGGTGGTCCTCAAGGTCCAGGGCGGCAAGCTGGAGACGATTCCCCGAGACCAGATCGAGGTCTACAAGGTCAGCGAAATCTCGATGATGCCCGAACAACTCGAAAAGCAAATCACCCCCCAAGAACTCGCTGACCTGTTCAGCTACCTCGCCCTCGACAAACCCCCGAGTGATCCGAAGGCGAAGTACCTGCCGGGGTATCCACGGGGGAAATAGGAGGGAATAGGTGTCCACTTCGCTCAAGTGACCCCAATAGGTAGTGTGAGTATCCGGACAGAGGAGAATCTGGGGCACGACATCTTGTATGCACTTGAGCGAA
>JAYSUV010000435.1:0-11322 GCA_043718945.1 Planctomycetota bacterium | reverse complement strand
TCGACAATTTTCGGGTCGAAGTTGCGAACTTCCCCCCCGATCTTGACTTCGAGATCAGACACATCGATCTGCGTGAGTTGAGCGACACCCGACTGCCCCTCGAGCAGCTGTTGCCACACGGTTTTGCGGTCGTTCCCCAGAGGGCAAACCAGTCCAACGCCGGAGATGAAAACCCGCTGCATTCGATGATCCGATGCCGAACTGATCTCAGCTTCGGGACGAGGCAATTCCCGAGAGCTGGAGTGGCACGTGACAGAATCCCGTGCGAGAGGAGAGTGAAGTGTGGCGGATGATAGTCGAAGCTTGTCTGGAGAAAAATCGCAATCCCTTGTGTGGGCTGAATTTCAGAGAGTCGCGGCGGGTCGAGTCCTCGACTAGAATGTTGCAGCCGCACGGATTCCGAGGTTGCGAGTCCCCAGAATCACCGTGTGGCACGAGCGGATCAGGGGTCCAGCATGCTTGCCGGGGGCGTCGAACCCTCGCCAGTCGATCTCCGGGCGATGAGGCGTGGAATGAGTTGTACGACATACCAGCACTTGGGAGCCCATCCGACCGTTCAGGACGGGCAAGCCGGGGTGTACTTTGCCGTCTGGGCTCCCAATGCTCTTGAAGTCTGCGTGATCGGCGACTTCAACCATTGGAATCACGGGGCGTTCTTCCTCAACTCGAGTACGAATGGAGTCTGGTTTGGCTTCGTACCCGGCATCGGTTCGGGCGAACACTACAAATACAGCTTACGTTCCCCGACCGGGGAGATCATTCAGAAATCCGACCCGTACGCCTTTGCGTCCGAGGCTCCCCCCAAGACCGCGAGCATCGTCTCCCCAGTACTCGACGGGTTCGATTGGCAAGACGGCTCCTGGATGGAACGGCGGCGAACGACGAATTGGTCGCAGAAGCCCGTCTCGATCTACGAGGTCCACCTCGGTTCCTGGAAGCGCCCCTGGGATGGACGAAAGTACTGCTCCTACCAGGAACTCGCCCAACAGCTTGTCTGGTACTGCCAGGACATGGGTTTTACACACCTCCAGCTGATGCCGGTGTCGGAGTACCCGTTCGATGGGTCGTGGGGTTATCAGCCGACGGGTTACTACGCTCCGACCGCCCGGTATGGCAGCCCGCAGGACTTCAAGTTCTTCGTCGACTATTGCCATCAGCATGAGATCGGCGTCTTGATCGATTGGGTGCCAGGTCACTTCCCGACCGATGGCCACGGTCTCGGACGGTTTGACGGGACCGCGCTGTATGAGCATGAGGACCCGCGCAAAGGGTTCCATCCCGACTGGAATACCTACATCTTCAACTATGGGCGAGCTGAGGTCCGCAATTTTTTGCTCTCGAACGCCCGCTTCTGGTGTGACGTGTATCATGTCGACGGGCTGCGAGTCGATGCGGTGGCGTCGATGCTGCACCTCGATTACTCGCGTCCGGCGGGAGAATGGATTCCGAATGATGATGGGGGTCGCGAGAACCTCGAAGCGGTGCAGTTCCTGAAGGACATGAACGTCTCCTTGCATGGCGAGTTCCCCGGCATCCTCACCATTGCCGAGGAATCGACCAGTTGGCCACTGGTCTCCCGCCCGGTGTATGACGGGGGCCTGGGCTTCAGTATGAAATGGGACATGGGGTGGATGAATGACTCGTTGAAGTACTTTCAACTCGATCCGATCTATCGCCAGCACCATCACAATACGCTGACGTTTCGGTCGATGTACGCCTTCACTGAGAATTTTGTGTTACCGCTATCGCACGATGAAGTGGTGCATGGGAAGTCGTCGCTGATCGCCAAAATGCCGGGCGACCTCTGGCAGAAGTTTGCCAATCTGCGACTGCTACTGGGCATGCAGTTCACGACTCCGGGTAAGCCGCTGTTGTTCATGGGGGGGGAGATTGCGCAGTGGCTCGAATGGAACCATGACACCCAGCTCGACTGGCCCCTGCTGCAACAGGAGAGCCACTCCGGCATCCAGAAGTTCGTGCGTGACCTGAACCGTGTCCGCCGCGAACAGGCCGCGTTCCACGAACTCGACCACGATCCGTATGGGTTCTACTGGATCAACGCGGATGACTCGCAGAATTGTGCCTTCAGCTGGGTGCGGCGTGGAAAGTCGCCCGCAGAGCAGGTCATCGTGGTGATGAACATGACCCCCGTGCCCCGCGAGAACTACCGGATCGGCGTCCCCCTTGCGGGCCACTGGGGCGAGATCCTCAACAGCGACGCCCGCTGGTACGGCGGGACCGATGTCGGTAACGCCGGCGGAGTCGACACCGAACCCGTTCCTTCGCACGGCCATGCACAAAGTCTCTCGCTCACGCTGCCACCGCTGGGGATGCTAGTCCTCAAGATTGGGGCGAAGGTTTCGATTTGATCGTTCGTGAACGGAGAAATATTCGTACACAGATGTCACAGATCGACACAGATTTAGAGGGGCGATTTGCGACTCGACCAGCAACCCTTCTGATCTGTGCCAATCTGTGAAATCTGTGGACCACTCAACTCATTCAGGAGTCGTTCAGATGAGCCGTGTCCGACTGTGTTTTATCGGAGTGTTGGCATTACTCCTCAGTTCACGGCATGCCTTCGCCGATCGAGTCGTCCTCGTTGCTGGAGGGGGAACCGCCAGCGGGGCGGCGTCCGTGCTGGAGGCCCGACTCAATACTCCGTTCGGCGTCGACTTCGATGCGACCGGCCACTTGTACTTCGTGGAGCTGACCGGCCAGCGGGTCTGCCGCATCGACCTGCAAGGCCAGTTGACCGTGATCGCGGGAAACGGACAGAAGGGATACGCTGGGGACGGCGGTCCGGCGGTGCAAGCCCAGTTCAATGGTCTGCATAACCTCTCGATCTCGCCCCAAGGCGACATCTATCTGGCGGACACCTGGAACCAAGTGGTCCGGAAGATCGATTCAAAGACGGGACTGGTCTCGACGATTGCTGGGACGGGCGAGAAGGGGTTCTCGGGCGATGGGGGCCCGGCCGTCCAAGCGAAATTCGGAGGCATCTACTGTGTGACGGTCTCCCCGGATGGTGAGAAGCTCTACCTCGCGGACCTCGACAATCGCCGCATCCGGGTCGTCGAACTCAAGACCGGCACTGTCGAGACCGTGGCAGGGAATGGCAAGGGCGGCGTTCCCATGAACAACACGCCCGCCCGCGATCAGCCGCTGGTTGACCCGCGAGCTGTGATGGCGGACAAGGAGGGGCGTGTGTACGTCTTGGAGCGAGGGGGTCATGCCTTGCGAGTCGTGGACAAGCAAGGCCGGATCACCACTGTTGTCGGGACCGGGAAGAAGGGCCACACGGGCGATGGTGGACCGGCGATCGAGGCGACTCTCAGCGGTCCCAAGCATCTCTGCCTCGACCGCGATGGCACAGTCCTGATTGCCGATACCGACAACCACACGATCCGCCGGTATGACCCGCAGACGGGCCAGATCGACCGCGTCGCAGGCACAGGCAAAGTCGGCACGAAGGGGGTCGGCGGACCTCCGGAACAAGTCGAACTCAACCAACCCCACGGCGTCTTTCTCCATCCCTCTGGTGACCTGTACCTCTCCGATAGTCACAACCACCGCATCCTGAAAATCGTGCGGGAGTGAGAGACCGCCCCCGCCACGACTCGCTTGAGGACTTCCCCATGACCCGCATGCCTTTGATGCTCTCTCTGTTCACCAGCCATCCGGCCCGTTGGGTCACTCTCGGTCTCTGGGTACTGGTTCTCGGAACTCTCCCGGCGATGTCCCAGTCGCCAGAGGTCAAGCCCGCCTCGAAAACCGTGACTCCGGTCGACACCAAACTTCAACTGATTGGCAGCTTGGCATCCTCTCACGTCTACACCACGTTTGGATACATCGGTGTCGTCGCGGACAACGTGCAGAAGGATCTCTATACGCCCGATGATGTTGATCGATTGATGAAAGAGATCACGGTCATCTCCGACCCGCTGATCGTTCAACTGGCTGCACTCCAGAAGTCGGAGATGACTCCCGAAGACGCAAAAGCCGTGCAGGAGATCATCGAGATCTATGCGCTCCTCAAGCAGGAGTCGGAGGCGCTGCGGACCTATGCGAAGGACAAGACTGAAGCGAACGGGAGTGAGTTCAATCGTCGCCGGGCAGAGGCTTGGACCCGCGTGGCGAAGCTGTTGGATATTCCGGTCAAAGCCCCGGCGAAATAACGGCGTGAGCGGTACGGCGCTGGTCGCTGGTTCTTCTTCTCAGTGTGGCACACTCTGCAAAGAACCGGCGGCTAGCGCCGTGCCGCTCACGGAAGCGATCAAATTCGGGCTGACCTGATTCGCTGTTTGTGTCACACTCAGTGCCAACAGTTCACATCGCAAGGAGGCGAAGTGTCGAGTGTGCATCGAGTCCGTTGGTGGCCGTGGGCGGTCCCGCTGTGTGCGGGTCTGCTGATGCTGGCTGGACTAGCGGGGATTTCGCGTGGTGATGAACTGGCCAGCGGAGGCCGCTTCTTACCACGGCAATTGATCTGGATGGGAGTCTCGGTCCCGGCCTTACTCGGTCCGTTGTGTTTGCATTATCGACGACTCCGCCGAGCGAGTTATGCTCTGTACGCCGTCTCTCTAGTCCTGCTATGCGTGGTCTTTTTCTGCCCGCCGAAGAACGGGGCCCGAGGTTGGATTCCGCTCGGCGTGGCTGACTTTCAGCCGTCCGAGCTGATGAAGCTGGCACTGATTGTGACGCTGGCCCGCTACTTGATGTACTGTCGCAGCCATCGCACGTTGTGGGGCATGGTGCCGCCGTTCCTGCTGACCCTGGTCCCGGTGGTGCTGATCCTCATCGAACCCGACCTCGGCACAGCGATCCTCTTCTTCCCCGTCCTGTTCGCCATGCTCTTTGCAGCTGGAGCGCGCTGGCCCGCACTTTTGTTGGTCGGGGTGATGGGGGTAACCAGCCTACCCGTGGTCTGGAAGTGCATGACGGTCGAGCAGCGTTCGCGAGTGACCGTGCTGTTTCAACAAGAGGACGGCGTCTCACACGGCGGCGATGATTATCAACTGCATCAGGCGAAACAAATGCTGGCCTTTGGTGGTGTATGGGGCAGCGACCGCAGCGGGATGGCGGTGGCCGATCCTTCGGCGTATCACTTGCCCGCCTCGCGGAGTGACTTCGTGTTCTGTCTGGTCGGCGAACGGTGGGGACTGGTCGGTTGCCTGGCGGTACTCGCGATCTATCTGGTGTTGCTCGGTTGCGGGCTGGCGATCGCAGCTGGCACGGAAGAGCCGTTTGGTCGCCTGGTGGCCACGGGAGTCACGGCGCTGCTCGGCACCCAACTCGTAGTGAATGCCGGCGTCACCGTCGGTCTGATGCCGATCACCGGGATCACCTTGCCGCTGATGAGTGCGGGCGGGTCGAGCTTGCTGACCACTTGCTTGGCGATTGGGCTGTTGATCAATATTGGCTTTCGACCGGACTACGAACTCTCCGGCGACCCGTTCCGGTTCACGGAGCCTGCCGCATCGTGATCGGCTGGGGACTCAATCTGGTCTACTGCGGGCTGCTGTTGCTGTTCAGCCCGGTGATCCTGTTCCGCGCGATCTGGCAAGGGAAGTACCGCCAGGGGTGGAGCGAGAAGTTCATCGGTCGTGTCGCGGTCCGCACCTCGACCGGTCCCGCGATTTGGCTTCACGCGGTGAGTGTGGGCGAGGTGCTCATCCTCCGCACGCTGCTTCCGCCTTTGAGAGAGAAGCTGCCGGGCTGCGAGATTTGGATATCGACCACCACCCACACCGGTCACGCCGTGGCCGTCGAGAAGTACCCCGACTGCCGGGTGATGTACTTCCCACTCGATTTCACGTGGGCGGTGCGGAATGCCTTGCAGCGAGTGCGGCCCTCGCTGATCGTCTTGGTCGAACTGGAACTCTGGCCGAACTTCATTCGCGAGGCAGCTGCGCAGTCGATCCCGCTGGTGCTGATCAATGGGCGGATGAGCGAGAAGAGTTTTCGCGGGTATCGCCGGATCAGGCCACTCATGGTTGGACTGTGGAAAGGGTTCGCTCGCATCGCCGTACAGACGGAAGAGTACCGCCGCCGGTTGGAGCAGCTGGGAGCCCCGCCCGAGCGACTGACGGTGACCGGCTCGACGAAGTATGATGGGCTGGAGACCGATCGCCGCAACGCCCGCACCGAGGAGATACGAGCCGGGTTTGGCATTCGCGAGGGGGACACCGTCTTTGTCTCGGGGAGTACGCAAGCTCCCGAGGAATCGTACGCGATCGACACCTATCTGGCCTTGCGGGAGCGTTATCCGGCGTTGCGGCTCGTGTTGGTGCCTCGGCATCAGGAGCGATTCGAAGAGGTCGCCGCGCTGGTCCAGTCGCGCGGGCTGCAGCTGTTGCGTCGCAGCGCCATCAAGGCTGACAACCCGGAGGGCGAGGCTCCCGCCGAGCCGCACGCCAGCCTAGGCCCCCTCACCCCGGCCCTCTCCCCCACAACCGAGCCTGCTCCGAATGCCAAGTCGAATGTGGGGGAGAGGGGGCAGAACTCGGAGCTGCGACTGCGAACCTCCTCCTCTTCGGCCTCGGCTCAGCCGGAGCTTCGCCCTCCCGAATCACGTCCCGTTCTACTCCTCGACACCCTCGGCGAACTCGGTGCCGCCTGGGGCCTTGCCGACATCGCCTTCGTCGGTGGGAGCCTCACCCCGCGCGGGGGCCAAAACATGATCGAGCCCGCCGCCTATGCTGCAGCTATCCTCTTTGGACCGAACACGGCAAACTTCCGCCAGGTGGTGGAACTGCTGCTGAGTGAACAAGCGGCTCGCGTGGTCGACTCCCCCGAGGCACTGACCCGCGCGGTCAGAGAGTTTCTGGAGAACCCGAGTCTGGCACGGCAACTCGGCGAGACCGCTCAACGACTGGTTCTCCAACAACAGGGAGCCACCGCGCGGACGGTCGACTTGATCGTCGATGCTGTTCGCGCCAATCAACCGCGTAGGTAGGTCTTAGAGCGGGCATGCGTGGCGGAGTGGCGAACATGCCACTCCCGCCCGGTGAACCCCGACTCCAGTAGCCAGCCCAGGACCGGGTCACTGGCATTCGGAGTGATCTTGATCGAATCCTCAGCAGGTTGAAACGAGCTGATCTCGGTGAGTCCTGCGAGACGGGCGTAGAACACTTTACCGGGACCGCGAGCATTGGCGGGACGCGGCGGCAGGTAGATGGCACCTTCCCAGACCTCTTCGAAGGGAGGTGTCGCAGGAGGCTGAGCGTTGCGAACTGCGCTCAGCATCTCGCCAGTGCGCTGCTTCAGCAGGCATGAGGGCATCCGCCCACATTGGACCTCCACCGTTCCATAAGTGTACGGCGTCTGGAAGTACCTCTGCTCAACGAACGTAAAAGCTCGCGAGGTGTTGTAGGCCGTCAACAGATAGAAACCCGGAGAGGAGCCAGCCTCTGGAGATTGATCAACGGGGTTCGCCAGCACCGCGATCAAGAACTCCCGGAACCGCACCCCGAGCCAGCACGACGCCACCGCCGAGATCATCAACCGAGCTTGCCCATGCTCTTCGACGGGCACCAGCTTCTGCGGCAATAGCTTCTTCTGCCAGTAGGCCAGATCAGCTGACCCGTCCAGCGTGACCTCTTGCGAGTTGCGAACCTCGGCGATGTACTTGGGAGCCGCGCTGATGACGGACGCTGACATGGGAGAACCCTTTCGCGGGCACGGAAGAGCGAAAGCGGCAGTATAACAAGTCACAGGGTGATTCCTGACTCTGAGTATGCAGTCGCTCGCGAACGATTTCCGTGGAAGGTCCGTCGGGTCTCCGATACAGTGGAGTCGACAACGCGCTCAACCGCTTCGAGGAGTTCTTTCCATGGTTCGCACCGCTTCCACCATGTTGCCACTTGGCAGCCAGGCCCCCGACTTCTCGCTCCCCAATGTGGATGGGCAGACTCTGACGCTGTCGGACTTTCAGGGGAAGGCCGGACTGCTGGTGGTCTTCATGTGTAATCACTGCCCGTTCGTCGTGCATCTGCGACCGCACCTCGCCGAGTTTGCGAAGGAGTACACTGCGAAGGGATTGGCCATCGTCGGCATCAGCAGCAATGATGTCGAGGCCTATCCTCAAGACGGACCCGAGGCCATGAAGCAAGAACACACAGCTGCCGGGTACACGTTCCCGTACCTGTTTGATGGGACTCAGTTGGCTGCTAAGGCATACCGGGCGGCGTGTACCCCAGACTTTTTCCTGTTCGATAAAGACCACCGATTGGTCTACCGCGGCCAGTTCGACGACAGTCGCCCGAACACCAATATCCCCGTCACCGGTGCCGATCTGCGGGCCGCGTGCGACTCTCTGCTCAATGGGTTGCCAGTCGTGGCTGACCAGAAGCCGAGCATCGGCTGTAACATCAAGTGGAAGGCCGGGTCCGAACCGGATTACTTCACGGGTGTGTCGGCGTGAGGCCAGCAGGCGTAAATCGTCTCCTCGTAAGAGCCTTGCTAGTCCGTCTGGCTTCAAGAACCGATCGCGGACGGCTTGGAAAGGCCGTCCGAAGGGGGATTTGAGTTCCCGCCACTTGCCTAAATGGACAGCGCCACTTTCCCGAGAACGGTGGGTGGCGGGGTCAGGAGGCTTTGCGGATGGCCCCGGCGTGGGAAACCTTGGCCTGCCGGTCGCTTCTCAGACCGACGCTCTGGATCGACACCCTAAGCTTCGAAGCTCCACGTCCACCTTGGTCGGGGCCATCCGCAAAGCCTCCTGACCCCGCCACCCTGGTGTTTTCCTGACAGAAGACGACAAGTGGCGCTGTCCAACTAACGCCGCGTCGCAGCTGGCAGCCCGGCAGACGGCGGAATCGGCGGCCCTTGTCGTTGGCCGCTGTCGATATTCTGCATGAGCCCCCGCATGACATCATCAATAATCGGCACACGTGCCTGCATCACGGCTTTGTAACTATCAATCGTGCCATCGACACGAACCCAGACCCAGCGGCTGGCCACTCGTTGAATCAAAGGTTCAATGAGCGGCACTTTGTTGCGAGCATCGGTGTAAAAGTCGAAGTCGATCTGCCGGTCCTGTTCCCCCGCAAATCCGACGTTGCCACGTCCGACCAGACTGATGGTGTCACCCACCAGTTCAATTTTGGTGAAGTCGAATTGTCCTTGGCGGATCTGAAAGTCGGAGTAAGCGTACTTGAATGCCTTATCATCGGGTGATCGGAAGTTGGGGAGGGCAAAGACCTTCACTAGCACCGGGAGTTCATACAGTTGGGCCTGAGTAATCTGGACCCACCCGACCCCTTCGACATCGAGTGGCGAGGAGCCTACTCCGTGGAACGCCAGTCGGCCATTGACCGGTCCGCTGAGGCGTTCGCGGGATCCTTGTTCCCTTGCCCATTGCTCCAAGCGGGCATTTTCCACTTCCACTTCCGCATCATACTTTGTGTTTTGAGCATCCCTCTCATCGAGAATCACTTCAGCGTTCAGCGAGACCTTTCCGTCATAGAGATCGGCGACAATCTCGTGCTTCGCAAATGGGTTCTTGGCGGAATAGGGCTGCGGACTCCCCACCGGCGGTTTACCAGCGGTAATCCGATTGCCGACGACGCTGAATGGCCCCTCGAGCTGGGTCAGCGGCAAGTCCCAGATCTTCACGCTGTCGAGATCGGCGTATCCTTCGGCTGTGACGAGTTGACCGTCCCAGCTGCCATCGATGAGGGCGACATGCCCAGTCGCTTGCTCCAGAGTCACGCCAGCGTTGATCCGGTTGGCCTTCAGGGTCGCGTCGAGCTTAAAGCTGGCTGTGACCATCGGCTCGGGAGCACGGTACTGTTTGAGATCGAGAGCCAGGGCCAGATCGAGCGGCCCGCGCGGATCGAGTTGCTCCACCGTGGTGCGGATCGATTCCGGGAGGGCTTGCCGCAGTTCCTTATCAAAGTTCACTTGACGCAGACTGATCTCGGGCAGGTGCAACCGCCAATCGATCCCCGTGGCCGGACTTAATTGAAAGAACGGAGCAGGCTTGTCAGCGGCTCCAATAATCTCCACATAGGTCGACCCGTGCCAACCGTCCGCATGCTCGACCACGGCCGCTTCGCCGTCCCAGCTAAGCGTTCCGGACACGCGGTCCAAAGGGTAGGGGATGGCCGCCAATTTGATGGCCGCTCCTCGCACTTGGATGAATGGCATTGTGACCAGTGGCGACTGTCCGGGAGACCACTGAATCTGGAGCTTCTGAAACTCCAGCATCCCCGCCGAGGGATTCAGCTGGTCCCAGACGACCTGTGATCGATCCGTCGCGGTCAGGCAGGCGGCCTTGAGCGTGGGGTCGATGGGAACATCGAGAGCATCGAACTGGAGGTCCAGTTGCCCGAGGCCGTCTTTGGTTTCGTACTTGCCGAATCCGGAGACGAGCGTTTCGCCGCGTGAGCCTTTCAGATTCTGGAAGTGCCAGACGTTGCCCGTCAGGGGATTGTGCTCGATGCGTCCGGAGACTTGACTGAGCAGGAGGGGAAAGCGGAGATAGTTCACTTCGCTATTGCGAACATTGGCCTTCACGAAGGTCAGGAACTTCGCCCCGGTCTGCGGGGATCGCCGGAACGAGACATCGACATCGCCTTCCCCGCGAAACCGCATGGCCCGCATGCTGGCGGCGATCGCTTGCAACTTCGGGGTGTCGAATGCCGCGATCAGGGTGTCGTCAATCGGCAGGCCCTGCGTCGACTGCACGCGCAGATCAGCCTCCATGTCGGGCCCCGTCCCAAGCATCCATCCCGTCAGTGTTCCCTCATGCCCCGAGGCCAGTCCCCGCATGTCGAACACGAACTTGTCTCCGTCCTGCACGATGGTCCCCGTGATCGACTTAACCGGATAGCGAAACAGATCGTGCAGCATGCTCCCGTCACGGACACGGAACTCTCGCAAGACCACTGGCGGGGAAGCTTCCGGAGCGTAGACCAGATCAACATCGAAGCGCCCCTCGGGCTGAAGCAGGTCGTACAGCTTCTGTGTCCCCGGAGTGAGATCACGAATTCGGCGATCCACTGGCAGATTCACCGCCAGTAGCTCCAGATTCGGAGCCGCCGGATTTCCGCCCATCGGCAGCTCACCGTTGATCGTTAAGCGGCTGTCTCCGTTCGAGGCTTTGAGGTTCTGAATCTGAACTTGCTGCCGAGTCAGCAACACTCGCCCCGACACTTCATACAAGGGGATCGGGAACAGGTCGGTCACTTCCCCATTCTCGATCTTGAGGTCAGCTGCGTAGTCAATTGGCTGGCCAAAGCCTTCGCAGGCGACTTCGCATTTCAAGTCGAGGTCTGCCCGTAAGCCGATGCGGGGAATGAGTGAATTCGCATCGCC
>JAYSUV010000434.1:0-3916 GCA_043718945.1 Planctomycetota bacterium | reverse complement strand
TGTTTTGTCGCCTTTTTCTCCGAAAAAGGACGTCCTTTTTCGGAGAAAAAGGCGACATTGTAACGGCCATCGGGCTGACGCCGCCCCGCTCGCTGTTGGTGAGCGAAGCGGAGCTGTCTGGCACGCGACGAAGCGGAGCTTCGGGGATATGCGGTCCCAAGCAGAGCTTGGGACCGAGGAAATGACCATCCGGCTTACGCCGGACGCTCGCCGTTTCGCCAGATCTGCTCCCGCACCACGTATCCTGCCGCCGGTAGCCCGAGACGATCATACGTCGCAGCCGCCCGGTCGTTGTGTTCCTCGACATACAGCCGGAGCCCGACGACATCGGGTGATGCCTGAGCCTCTGTTCGCAAATGCTCGACAAGTGCCCGAAATACTCCAGATCGGCGAAAGTCCTCGCGGACATAAACGCTCTGCAACCACCAGATGTCACCGTTCCGCCAGTCGCTCCACTCGCGAGTGTGCATCAACTGGCCGACGACTTGGCCCTCGATCTCAGCGACGAAATACCGGGCCTTCTGAGGGTCAAGCAATGCAGCCCGCACTCCCTGAGTGAGAATCTCGACCGACAGCGTGATCGCCTCGGTCTCCAAGGCCAAGCGTCGATTGAACTCCACAATCGTGGAGAAATCATCAAGGGTTGCTGAGCGGATATGCATCGTTTGTCATCGTGTCCAGAGGGGGACTGGAGTCGGAATTTAACGCAAAGACGCCAAGGCGTAGAGACGCAAAGGAAGGAAGGGTGTCACGCGAAGGCGCGAGGCTCGCGAAGGATGGCAGTCTCCTCTCTTCGCGAGCTTCGCGCCTTCGCGTGAAAAATCCTCTATTCCACCAGCCTCTTTCTTCGCGTCTCTGCGCCTTGGCGTCTTGGCGTTGACCTCCCCCGTCTCGCATCGAAAGTCTAGACGAGGCCAACCAACACACACACCGTGCAGGTTAGTTCGATTGCACCAGTTTCGCGAATGATGCCGCCCTTTTCGATTCCGGTCTTCACGATCACTTTGACGAGCACTTTTCCGCTCCATTCTCGACAGAGCAGCTGTGTGCGAGGGCGATACAAAACTGTCACCCGGCAATTCCCGCCGATCCTGTGCCGACCCCGCTGCTCGCGGACGGCGATTTTCCAGGACGGGATGCCGACTGCTCTCTCACCCTCGAGGCGCGCATCGCGCCCCGACTCTCTCTGGAGGTTTCGAAGTGGAACACTCGCCAATTCATCACCGAGACGACGGATCGTCACGCTCTCTCACCGATGGATGGAACCGCATCAACTGGCCAACTCTCGCGGGCGGAGCGATGATCGGCATCGTCCTCATGCAGCTGCTCATCGCCCGGCCGCTGACGCAGCGGATCAACACGATGCAGAATCAGATGAGCGTGGTCGATAGCCACCTCGTCGAACTGACCGGCTCGCGGGACGATGTGCGTCGTACAAACGATTTACTCAGCGGACTGAAGACGCAACACGACCAGCTGGTCGCCGCCCAGCAAACGGTCGTGCGCCTCAAGAACCTGCAACAGGAGATCGAGACTGAAGCAGGCAAGGTCAGCACCTCGATGGCCGCTCTGCAACAGCTGGCCCACTTGCAGAATACCCTGACGGCGAAACGTGGTGATTTCGAGAACGCCTCGACCGCCCTCGAAACCATCGTCGCTCTGGAAGCCCGTGTGCGTGACTTGGGCGAGACGGTCCCCGCTCAGACCGCCACGCTCGACACCGCGAAGACGGCAGTCACGAACTTCGGCCAGTTCGCGAATCAGACGATCGAACAGGGCAAGACCATCGAACCCGCCACAACGGCCCTGACCCAGCTCGCTCAGGTCCGCGACCAGGCCATCACCACCGGCCAGAAGTCCGATGCCGCCTTGCAGTCGATCTCCGGCCTGGCGAGTGTGACGCAAGCCGCCACGCTGGCTGGTGAAAAGACCGATGTCGCCGTCGCCTCGATCCAGGGTCTCGGCGACCTCAAGACCGCCGTGATCGCTCAGCACGACCAGACCTCAGAGGCCCGGACCCAGCTGGCCGAGATGGCCGCTGTGCAGAAGTCAGTGATCGATCAAGAGGCTTCCACGGCCTCGGCAGCGGAAGCAGTCACGGCTCTGACAAACCTTAAGGCCCAGATCGCCGATGGTGTCCCCGGGGTCGAGCTGGCTCAGACCAACGCCAACCAGCTCGTCGTCCTCAACCAGACCCTCACCCAGCAGACCCAAATCGATATGGCGAAGCAGAATCTCGATGGCCTCGTCCAGATCGAGAAGTCTCTCGCCGGGCAGTCCCGCCAGATCGCCGACAGCGTCGAGAGTCTGCAACTGCTCACCGGCCTGCAAGGGGAGTTCAACGACCAGATGGCCAAGCTCGAAGAGATTCAGCGCGGGTTCACCGAACTGCTGCTGATGGAGAGTGCCGTCGGGCGGGCCGTGAAGATGGTCCAACCGCTGGCCGAACTCGGCAGCTTGCGTCGTAACAACGAGCCAGAAATCCGCGCAGCGGCCCGCGAGATCGTGAACCGTCGCGAGCTACGGATGGCGGAAGAAAGCTCGAAGTACGACGACACGACGCGGGAGTACAACCCACCGGTCAACCCGGTGCCCAATCCCCCCGCCGACCTCGATTGAGGTCGACCACCGATCCGCCGTCGTGCCGCGTACGAACTGACACCATGATTTGCATCAACGGCCTCCGAGTGGTGAGATCCACTCCGGAGGCCGTCGGCATTGGGGGGGCTGGTTTCACGTCTCAATCCGAAGCTCCGCTCCGGCGAGCCCCCGGTGTGAGTCGGGGTGTTCATTCGAATGAACGTCGTTCTTCGCCGCCCACCCGCTACACCCCCCCCTCATCGGGACAGAGTCGAATCACACTGCGGCGCTGGTGGGCGGGGACACCCCGGCTCACGCCGGGGGCTCGCCGGAATGCTCTCTCTCGACCACGGCATGCTTGAGTATCAAACTCGCGTCAGTTGACATCACTCTGATCTCGAATCCCACTCGATTAATGACCCGATGTCATGGACTTTAAGGTTATTCGCAGCGGAAACATGCCTGTTCCCAATCGGCAAACAATTGGCACGGAGCGTGCATTTCCTCCTTCCCAATCACCGCACCGAGTCCACTGCCCAGACGGGACAGCCCGATGCCCAAACACTCCGCAGGGAAACGGAATCATGAACGCCTCTCTCCTTCGCACCGCAGTTTCGACCTCGCTACTCCTCACCGCGACGCTCGCTTTCGCAGACCACAACATTCGCCGCGATCTGGAAGACAACGCCTTCGCAACCATGACACAGGCCCGCGAGATTCGCACCGAAGTCCGTGACCACTTCGTCGGCTCAGCCAGCTACGGACGCCTCGTGGATGAAGCGACCAAACTGTATGTCGCGACCCGGTCGATCGAAGATGCACTGATCAGCGGACGGAACAGCAACGCCGTCTGCCGGGAGATCGACCAGACCCTCAAGGCACTGCGGTGCTTCAGGGGCAATCTGGAAGCGAGCGACTTCGCTCAGATCGATCCGGATGCCCGTCACCCAACCCATCGCGGGAACGGTTACAGCTTACGAGTCCCCAGTCGGAACCCGGGCTATGTCCATGTGGTGGCAGTCCGCCAGATGATCGCGAACCTGGAGCATTCCTTGGACAGCCTGCATGACGACCTGTCACTGCTGAGCCACGTCCAGCCTGTTCTCCAAGCTCCGCTGCCTCAGCCGTTGCCAGCCGTCCCTCACCCTGGGCACGGCGGCACGAACTCGGGAAGCCCTGTCGGCCCGTTCCTGCCTCCGCCTTCGGCTGGCCGATCCCGGTCGACGGTGGAAGTCCCCGTCAGCTTCGGGAACCGTGGCGGAATCGTCTTCCGGTTCCCGATGAACTAAGAACGTCACACCGCGTGACTCCCTCCAAGAAGGCCGCCGGACAACCC
>JAYSUV010000433.1:0-1444 GCA_043718945.1 Planctomycetota bacterium | reverse complement strand
CGGGCACATACTTTACACATTGAACTGGGCACATGGTCTACAAGTTGGGCATTGGATTGGAGGAGATTCCGATGCCTGGAAAGAGACTTGTGCGATGGACGAGAAGAAGGCGTTTCTGGCGGCGTATCTGGAAGGCGACATGAAGATGACGGCGTTGTGTCAGGAGTTTGGCATCAGCCGACCGACTGGTTACGCGATGATCGAGCGCTACCAGCAGGATCCTGAGAGTTATCATCGGGAGAGTAGTCGAGCACCACACCACCACCCTAACGAGGCCTCTCGGCGGCTGGTCCAGTTGATTATGAAGCAACGGCGGAAGCAGCCTGCCTGGGGGCCGGTGACGATCCGCAGCGTGCTGGAACGGATGTACCCGGACGAGATATGGCCTGCGGCCAGTACGATCGGGGCGATCCTGAAGCGGGAAGGTGCCATACCGGCAGCCCCCAAACGCCGTCTTGGCGCGATTCCGAGGAGCACAGCGCTGACTGAACCGGCGGCGGTGAACGAAGTCTGGGGGATTGATTACAAGGGTCAGTTCCGGACGGGGGATCGCAAGTATTGTTACCCACTGACGTTGACGGATCGCTATAGCCGGTTTGTGCTGGGTTGTGTTGGGCGACGAACTGTTGCCGAGGAGTATGCACGCCCCGCGATGCAGAAGCTGTTTGAGGCTTACGGCTTACCGAAGGTGATCCGCAGTGACAATGGGCCGCCGTTCGCGACGAATGGGCTGGCAGGCCTGTCCCGGTTGAGTGCATGGTGGTTACGCTTGGGTATCGTGGCCGAGCGGATAAAGCCCGGACACCCTGAAGAAAACGGGAGTCACGAGCGTATGCACGGTGTGATGAAAGCAGAGCTTTTGAAGACGGTTCAATGGGATATGGCGTCCCAACAACGAGCGTTCAACACGTGGCGGAAGGTTTACAACGAAGAGCGTCCCCACCATGCGTTGGGGATGCGCCGGCCGGCGGAGCTCTACCAACCCTCACCACGCCGCATGCCGGATCGTGATCCGGAGGTGTCCTATTCACCGCAGCATGAGGTGCGAATGATCCGGCAGAACGGTTCGATCAAGTGGAACTCAGAGCTGTTGTTCATCAGCCAATCGCTGGTGCATCAACCGGTCGGTTTGTTGCAGGTCGATGAAGGGCGTTGGCATGTGTTCTATATGGGGCTGAAGCTCGGAATGCTGGATGAACGATTGAAGAAGGTAGTGCCGTTGTTGCCAGAGTCGACGTGATGCCAGGCATCAGGAGGGCCACACGACGTTCGGCGCTCTCGGCGATTCGGCATGGCGGAACACGAACACGCCGACCCGGATGGTGGCGTGTGTGCCGTGGTTGCCGACGCAAAGAGAGCACAACGACAAGGACGCGATCGAAGATCGCGGTGGATGGGTGGACGCGTCCTTCGGACCGATCAGCGCCCTGCGGGCCGTGGGGGG
>JAYSUV010000432.1:0-3921 GCA_043718945.1 Planctomycetota bacterium | reverse complement strand
TTCTTCGAGTCCCGTCAAAGGTCGCATGGGAGCTATGCCTCCGTAAATCCCTATGCCGTCAGGCATTTCGAAATCCCCCCAAAGAGTCGGATGAACCTGCAATTGGAAGTGTCCGGAAGTGTCGACATTACGACTCCGTGACTGATGGACCTAAAACCGATTGCCACTCCGGCACGACCTCATCGCCATGATAGCTGGTCAGCAGCTCGTGCGGGCGGAACGACGCCTTGTAGTTCATCGATCGGTTCTCGGGAATCCAGTACCCGAGGTACAGATGCTGCTTGCCGCGTTGCCGAGCGAGGGCGATTTCTTGCAGCAGTGAGAACGTGCCGGGGTTATCGGGTCGCCAGTCGGGAGCATGGTAGAAGTACACGCTCGATGTGGCATGAGGGACAATGTCGACCAGCCCGACACCGACCAGCTCGCTCTCTCGGTAATAACGCATCTCATGCGAGAACGGCCACTGCCCTTCGAGGAAACTCTGAGCATACTCCTCGCGGTCGGTCTCGCGCTCCTTCCACCCCTTCTCGTCGTGCATCGCCGCATGGTAAGCGTTGTAGAGATTGAGATGGGACTGCGTCACAGACGGGGCACCGACCTCGACGCGAATACCCGCGTTCCGCTTCTCGCAACGCCGCTGACTCTTGCTCGGCTCAAAGGCGGCCACATCCACGCGGATACTCCGGCACTTCACGCAGTTCGCACACGCGGGACGGAAGAAATGCGTCCCGAACCGACGCCAGCCTCGGAAGAGCAGCTGCTCGTATTGCTCGTCGCTGATGCCGTACAAGATGCGGTACTCCAGCGACGCGGTTTCCTCGGGGAGGTACGAACACGCGCGCGGCGGCTCGATGATTCGCAGCAGTTCGTTCTCGTCAGGGATGAGCATGGGGCAAGCTTGCCGTGGGGCACGTTTCCTACGTGCCCGAAGTCTTTAGACGAGGTACTCACAGGGCAAGACCATCCGGCTTACACCGGACGCTCGCCGACGAACGACTCAACCAGAGCGAACGCCTCGAACTCGCGCGGGCCAGCGGTCTTGTCGACGATGACCTTCAGGTCCTTGAGTTGGGCGAGAATCTGCTCACGCGGAAGCAGATGCAGACGCGTGGCCAGGATCGTCGCTTCGAGGACCGCGTGCTTGGCCCGGTTGAATCCGAAGAATTCGCGGATGACTCCGGTGTGGGTGACGAGGCACTGGATCTCGGAACGCTCATGCGAGGCATCCAGAGCCTCAACGCGGAACTCGTACCAGCGACAGGCAGCCTCTAACACCCGCCCATCGATGGTCAGTGCCTCGCGAGACGGCACCTCCTTGGGCAATCGATTGAGCGCCGCCTGCGCAATCAACAGCACATCATCCACCACATGAAACACCCCGCAGCCGGTCGCTTCCAGATTGCGAAACGTCGTCGAAGTCTGGAACGGTCGCAGCCGGAACCACGTCAGACTCTCGTCGACGATGGGCCCCATCGGAGCGATGTTGAGCAGTCCCTCGCGGTTCTGACTGGTGACGATCCCTTCGATAATCATGGGTCAACTGCCCTGCCCGACCGGTTGGAGATGGTCCAGCGGGATGTAGAACTTGGTGTAGTGCTTGCCGTCGGAGTACCGCATGCCGTGTGGGTCTTCGACGAGGATGGTCGCCCGCTTGGTGACACGGTTCACGACGCCAGTGAAGAGGCGGCCTTCGTACTCGAACTGCACCCGCGACCCTGCGGTGATGCCGAACTTGACCTTGGCCCGCTCGCTTTGCGTGATGAGATTATGCGTATGTTCGCGATGGAGAAACATCCCGCTGGTGATCGACTGAAACCGAGGGGCACTGCATTCGGAGTTGTTCCAGCAGACCAACTCGACGAGGTGAATCATCTCATGTTCGAAGATGCGTTGCAGGGCTTCCAGGCGGTCCTTGCACGACACTCCGCAGACGGTCACGGGCCGACTGACATCGCGAAACGTCTGGAACAGCAGCGGGGCCGAGACGGCGATCTCGTACCACTTCTGCCCGTCTTTGAACCTCGGCGTGTACTGAAAGGTCTTGCCGCCCGCGCTCGTCATGCGCGTCGACACACGGAAGTCGAGCCGCAGCCCCGCCAGTGCGGACCGGCACGATCCACGAAAGAACTCGGCATCGTACGACTCAAACAGCGTCGATAAGTCGTCCGCATGGATCGACCGAAAGTTCCCCGACTGCAAATACCGCGACCGGCTCAAGACGCGCTCGTAGATCCCCCGCGTGCGCTGCTGCACAACCTCGGGGGTCAGCTGAGTCTTGAGGGCAATTTCCGCCAGATCCACAACGACCTTCCCGACAATGGGTTCGAAGAGCAGGACAACTGAGTCAATCTCTTTGTAGCACGTACGTTGGGGGGAGAGCAATCAGCGATCTTTCGATGACATGTGTATGTATTGCCCGCATAGGCCCCGGCCAATACCCAAATTCAGGGGATTGTTCCGAGTAAGTTCTCGCTGCCGGAGTGTACCGACAAATCAAACTCTCCGAATCGAAGCCCGAACGGGCTGTCAGATCAACGGCAAAAGCTCCGGGCTGCCAATGCTGTCACGCTCTCTGCCAGGAATTCATTAATCACCATGTGATCCGATTCCCGTGTGAATCCGTTGCACCCACTGCGTTCGACCACGTCGACAGCCACGGGTTTGAAGTACAGGCTTCACCGGGCGTAGAATGGGTGCCACACGCTGTACGGATCATCAAGCACTTCACGGAGCTACGAGTGATGGGTCTCTTCGACAAATTGCGCGGCGAACTCGTTGATATCATTGAGTGGGTCGACGACTCGCGCCGCACGCTCGCTTGGCGGTTTCCTCGCTACCAGAACGAAATCAAGAACGGAGCCCAGCTGATCGTGCGGCCCGGTCAGATGGCGGTGTTCGTCCATCGCGGCGAGATCGCCGATGTGTTCGAGCCCGGCCATTACGAACTGAAGGCCGACAACCTCCCGATTCTGAGTACCATTCAGGGCTGGAAGTTCGGCTTCAACAGCCCCTTCCGCAGCGAGGTCTACTTCGTCAGCACGCGGCAGGTGACCGACCTGAAGTGGGGCACGCCGAATCCGATCATGCTCCGCGACGCCGACTTCGGCCCGATCCGGCTCCGGGCGTTCGGCACCTATACGGTCAAAGCTGTCGACCCCAAGGCCCTGCTCAAGGAACTGATCGGCACCGACCAGAACTTCGAGGTCGATGAGATCGGCGAGCTGTTGCGGTCGATCATCGCCAGTGCCTTTGCCGACATGATCGGCAACGCCAAGATCAGCGCCCTCGACCTCGCTTCCAATTACCGCGACCTCTCGGAGCAGCTGCGGAAGACGGCCATCGAGCGGGTCGACGATGAGTACGGCCTGGATATTCCGTCGCTGGTGATCGTGAACGTGTCGTTGCCGGAAGAGGTCGAGAAGGCCCTCGATACGCGCACGAGCATGGGCGTGGTGGGCGACATCAACGCCTACCAGCAATTTCAGATGGGGAAGGCGATTCTGGAATCGGCCCAGAACCCGGCTGGTGGCGGTGGGGCTGCGTCGGGCCTGGGGATCGGCATCGGGATGGCGATGGCCGGTCGCATGGGGCAGGTCGGCGGACCTTCGTCCGGTGCGAGTGGTTCTGCCGCCCCACCGCCAGTTCCCGGCCAAGAGCAATGGCACGTCGCCGTCAACGGCCAAGCTCAAGGCCCGTTCTCCGCCGCCCAACTCGGCGAAGCGATCCAACTCGGCCAGGTCAGCGCCACGACCCAAATCTGGAGCGCCTCCCTCGGCAACTGGACTCCGGCTGGGCAAGTCCCCCAGTTCGGGGCCAAGTTCGCCGGACCGAAGGTGCCGCCTCCGCTGCCGAAGTAGTGCGATGTGGCCGTGGGATAGGCTTCCAGCCTGTCATGCCCCCACAATCCATGACAGGCTGGAA
>JAYSUV010000431.1:0-11366 GCA_043718945.1 Planctomycetota bacterium | reverse complement strand
ACTCCGAAAACGCCCGATCATCACAGTCCACGACTTCGTTCGAGAACTGGCCGGCCTGGGAGGTCACCTGGGCCGAAAAAGCGACGGAGAGCCCGGCTGGCAAACCCTCTGGCGCGGCCTCGATAAACTCATCCTGTGCCTCAGAGGACATGATGCACGAAAGAAATGTGGGTAAGGGTAAGGTCAGAAGGCTTTGCGGATGGCCCCGACCAGATTGGATGTGATGCAGGGGCTTCCCAGTTTGCCACTCGGCTGAGTCGCAGGGTCAGTGTCACGTCTCCCCACACCGGGACCATGCGCAAAGCCTCCTGACCCCGCCACCCGCCGCTGCTCGTGGAGGGAGCGAGATGGGCCACTGATATTTCTCTCAGCATGTGCAGATTTCAAATGCTGCAGTGCAGGTCACCACGGATTCAGAGGGGCGGATCGGGACTGATTGCGTGAGGCCGCAGCCGGTTTCTAATCTGTGATAATCTATGCGATCTGTGTACCACCACACGCTGAGACGACCTACGGGCCGCTTGTTTGTGGATCACTCAGGAATGCCTGTCGGCTTCAGCGCGGAGTGTCCATGTTTGACCTGTATTGCGAGGGCTCCCAGGTGTTGGTTCTGGATGGCCAGCAAGTCGTCTACGTGGATAACAACCACCTCACCGCCTACGGCACGCAATTCGGCAGCCCTCGGATTGAGCAGATGATCTCCACCTTCACCAATACCCATGAAAAGGCAACTCCATGATGCAAGATTTGAGGTCAACCCGGAATATGCCCATCGACTGAAACTGGCTGATCCGTTGAACGCTCACCACAGCCGCCAGGGACAGCCCGATGGAGACTTCTCTTCAAAGTGTTGTGTCTCACAGGCCTCTCGGTGCCCCCAGCATTGACGCCATTGACAGTGGGTGGGAATAATCCCGACGTGGTCTGCGGGGATGCCAAGCCTGAGTCCTTCGGGACGCTGCGGGGTTACCCCGTGGGAGACTCGTTGTTGGTCATTCGCCGTGAGTTTGCCGGAGACGAGCGAGTCGTCTCCACCAAACTCGCCACAGGATGCGTTGTGCGACCCGCAGACCGCTTTTTACCACACACAAGGACAGTCATGATGGTGCAGAGTTCATGGGACTGATCGCCTTTCTGAAGCGGCTGTTCATGGGAACCCCGGCACCCTCGTCTGATCGTGAGCAGCTGCCTTCGAACGAATCTCGCGGTTCGGGCTCAGGGATCCCCTCCAGCAAAGGTTCCCAGGACACTCAAACTCTCTCTTTGCCAGCCGAACCCGAAGAGCGGCACCGTTTCCGTTATCCCGACCGGTTGCGGTATTCCACCACTTTGCGGCGGCAGGGGCGAACTCTGCGAGTGGTTCGTGGGGCCCCTTACCGGTTTGCTCGCCCCAATTTCGCCTCTCCGGGTGACTTCAACGACCTTTCGGAAGATCACAACGCCGATGCTCTGAAGGTTTACGGCCTCCCCGAGTTGCGGACTCCCGAAGAACTGGCCCACTGGCTGGAAATCCCGCTGGGGAAGGTCGCCTGGCTGACCGGAAGGTTCTTCGAGAACGAGCGACCTCAGTCTGAACAGGAGGCCCACTACCACTTCCACTGGGTCAAAAAGAAGACCGCAGGTTACCGACTGATCGAGGCTCCGAAGGTCTTACTCAAGACTGTTCAGACTCAAATCCTGCGTGACATTCTCGATCTGGTGCCCGCTCACCCCGCCGCTCATGGGTTTGTCAAGCGGCGGTCGATTCGCAGCAATGCAGCCCCTCATGTCGGCAGCGCGTGGGTGTTGAAGCTGGATCTGACGAACTTCTACCCGTCGGTTCCGTTCTCACGCGTGGTGGCGATCTTTCGGTCGCTGGGGTATTGCCGCGAGGTGGCCATCTGGCTGGGCCGGTTGACGACCTCGGGCATCCCCTCGAACCTGAGTTCGCCGGACCGGCTGGCTAATACCGTCTGGCCTTACCGCTCGCGCCACTTGCCACAAGGGGCACCGACTTCACCCGCGCTGGCGAACCTCTCGGCGTTCAGCCTGGATGTCCGGCTCAATGGTCTGGCCGCGAAGTACGGAGCCCGGTACACGCGATATGCCGATGATCTCACCTTGTCGGGACCAGGGAAGTCGATTCCGGCCCTCAAAGAGATCATTCCGTTCGCCGAGTGGATCGTCCGCAACGAACGATTTTCCACCAACAAGTCCAAACGCCGAGTCCTCCGTCGGCATCAGCAACAAACCGTTACCGGCATCGTCGTCAACGAGAAGCTGACCCTCAGTCGGGCCGAGTTCGATCAGCTCAAGGCGATCCTGACCAACTGCATTCGCCACGGAGGCACCTCGCAAAACCGCGCTGGCCACGCCGACTTTCGCAGCCATTTACGCGGTCGCATCGGGCATTTCCTGTCGGTGAATCGCGAACGCGGCGAGAAGCTGCGGGTGCTGTTTCAGCAGATCGACTGGGGGCGGTAAGCGGCGATGACAACGAAAACACTCCCGTCGAATCCGACGGGAGTGCTGAGAGAGAGACATTCGAGCAGTTCGAATTAGTAGTGGTTGCGGCTTTCGCCTTCAGCACGCACGTGGCCATCGCAGTTGATGTCGTTCTGGCTATCGCAGAAGTCGGGGCCGTCGTTGAAGTACGATCCGGCGATGTATCCCTTGTGACCGCTGAAGCCACTATATCGCAGCGTCTGGTTCATGCTGCCGACGGCGGAGCCGACATCTTCGAGTTCTTCGTTGACTCCATTGGCAACTTCAGCCAGACCTACCACAAGCCCGAGGACGACGATCGTCGAGATCAGGACCAGTTCGGAGGAAACGACGAAGCCAGCTTCGTCCTTCCAGAGAGAATTGAGAATCTTCATGCTTTGACTCCAGAGAATGGTGAGTACGACCAGGCTGCCCGTGTGGGGCTGAGAGAGCTGAAGTCGCGTCTTCAGAGGAAACCAAATGCACCTCGAATGCCAAACTTGGTGAACATCGGCGCGAAAGTGTTCATGCGAATGTCAAAGAAATGTCGTATCTCATTCTTTACTAATTGGTTATGACTTGTTGGGCGGGTGTCATTATTTCGAACGCCATAGTCATTCGCCTGAATAGAGGAAGATGCGAGAATCACACACGATTCAGCGATCGAGAGCAAATGACTCGCGTAACATATTCTCTGATAACCGCTTACATGATGATGCGTGGTTGCGGAAACAATGATGCCGAAACACCACGCCGACAGGCTACAGGGGCATCATCGTTCGGAACTACTGTCCCCAGGGAATATCTCTCGTAGCGTGGGCTTTAGCCCACGCGAACTGTAGGGTTTCCGTGGATAGCGTGGGCTAAAGCCCACGCTACAGATCTCATCTTTAAAAAGTCGAATGCCCCGAAGTCTGCTGGAAATAGAAATCGCCAACGGAACCGCATCAGCGCGCCGCGCGGAACCGGCGAGTGAGGAGCCTGCGTACCAGCCACAGTGGCAATAAGCGGAACACCGTCGCCGAGATCGCGACCCCCCAGCCGGGGTAGACCGTCGCGGCCCCTCGTTCGAGAGCTGCCAACCCGTCGGCCACGACACGGTCGTTGGACATTGTCAGAAACCCTTGGCCTGACCGGTCGGTGTCGCCGCCCGACTCACGACGAGCCGTCTGGCTGAATGTCGTGGGAGTGGGACCGGGGCAGACAGCTGCGACTTGGATCCCCTCATCGAGAAGCTCGATTCGCAGCGCTTCGGAGAAACTGGTCACGAACGCCTTGCTCGCCGCATAGGTCGCCATGCCGGGAAGGGGGAGCGTGCCCGCCAGGGAACTGACATTCAGGACACCCGCCGGTCGATTCTGTCGCAATAGAGGCAGCAGTGCATGGGTGAGTTGGACCAGTCCAGTGATGTTGAGATCGATTTGCTCCTGAATCCGAGCGGCATCGGCGGTCTCAAAGGTGCCATAGTCGCCTCGCCCAGCGTTGTTGATTAAGAGATTCAATGGGGACTCACTCTCCGCAATCTTCAAGAGCACTCGCTGACGCCCCTCGGTGGTAGAGACATCCGCCGGGCAGACAACGATCTCTAAAGCCGGATTCAGTCGCAGCAGTTCCTCTCGTACCGAGTGGAGTGCCTGCTCACGCCGGGCGACCAAGATCAGCCGCCGCGCTCGAGGGGCCAACTGCCGAGCGAACTCGACTCCCAACCCCGCCGAAGCCCCCGTGATGACCGCCGTCACCCCCTCACACGAAAATCGCCTCGCCACAATCGCCTCTCCTCCGAGATGTCACCGACCAGTACCTCATCGGTTCCATGCGAAGTTTAGCAGGTGACCTCCGCGCGGACTCGCACGAGGAGAGTGCCACGCCCCCTCGGAGGAACTCGCTAGAACCAAAGCTCAAGACCCGTCAGTAAGCTGTGGATGGAGTTCCCCTCCAGATTCAGCAGGTCGTATCCCGTATACAGATGCAATCGCGGGCGGACCATCAGCCCCAGAGTCCCTCGAAAATGAATCAAGCTGGAATCGCCGATTTTTCCCCAGTCGAGCGTCGCGGATGTCACGACCCGATCGACCGGGAAGAGATCGACACCATAGGTGACGTTGAATCCCACATCGGCAGAGTTCCGATCAGCCAGCCAATTGATCCCGATCCCTGAATGAAACTGGGCTCGAGCGCTTTGAGCGAACCGCACGACCAAATTACAGTCACCGCGCCCCAACCAATCAGCCCCGCCAGGAGATCGCTCGATTAGACTGGCCCATTCCGCGTCGAGTCCGACGCGAAAGTCTGTATCGAACCGCACTCGTCCCGTGAGAGTGGTCACACCATCCAAGTTGTCCGCGCTATCGAGGCTGATTCGACCTCCCCAGGATTTGGTCTGGATCGTCTCGGGATCGAGCACGAGGTATCCCTCGTGACCATTCGCATACGGACCAGCGGGGAAGGCCACATAATCCGTTGGGTCGCTTTCCAAGATGGCATAAGGTAACCACCACGGAGAAGTGACTCCCAACAGCAACACCCAGCTCATCGCCTGCTCGGTACTGTCACGCTCGTCGTGTGTTGTCCCTCCGAAGGGAGAAAATGTAAATCGTCCGGGGCTCCGTTCGTCAGCGGAGTCCGACGACCAGCCATTTCCGCCGGAGCGGGGAGTCCGTGGTTCAACTCCCTCAAGCCCACCCGAAGATTCGGGTGCCGCAGGTTCGTCGACCTCGCGCCGCAGGGCGTCCAAATAGCGGTCGCCTGCCGAGACACTGTCTATAGGCAGGAACAAGCAGGCAATGATCGTGGTCGAGCAGACGATCCAGGCGAGGCGCATCACAGTCTCCGCTAGGTCGTGGCTCACACACGGCAGATATCCAGAGAGGGTACTACCACCGATTCCATCGAACCGTCAAGACGGCTTCGGACCGGCCTGTTGAAACGGCGTTTGACTCACTGCCAGATGAGAGCATTCCACAATTTGGTGAGCGCCCTCGTAGCCTGGACCCCTAGGTCCGGGCGGAACGGACCTAGGGGTCCGTTCTACTTCTTGGCGCGAACGCAATCGTGGAATGCTCTAGTGAACCGTTTGGTTCCCTCTGCCAAAACTCACGAGACAGTCTTCACGACTCGATGACTCCTCCCGCTGGACGCCCTTTCGGGCTGGGTGTGCGTCGGTGCTTTGGCAGGTGGAATGTGAGTCGCGATGCGACATCGCCTACGTTCCATTGCACCGGCCACGCACCCCAGTCGAAGAGCTGAAAGAACACGAGTGCCGCAGAGTGAGTCGACACTCCGGCTACCCCACAATCACGCGCGGTTGTTTGGCGGGATCCTCTTGGGCCTTGCGAATCAGTTCACGCACCATCCAGGGGACGTTGCCTTCCCCGAACAGCACAAAGCCAATATTCGCAGCCAGCGGGCTTTCGTTCGACCAGCCGAAGTGGATCTCGGGGGGACGACCGGTCTTGGAAAGTTCCAGTCCCACAGCTGCGATCACGTGGGGGATGGAGGCGACCTTGCCGAAGCGCAAGATGATGCGGCCACCCTCTTGAATGACCTCCAGTTCGGGGGACTGATAGAATTCGCTGACATCGCCGCGTTCGACCTCCATGAAGACGATCGGATCGTCCGGGGTCAGATGGTGCTCCAAGCGAATGCTCTGTTCCTTCTCTTCGAGGTCGCGACCGCCGGGACGGTGCGGGACGAGGATGGGGAACTCCAGGTGCCGCATGCTGTCCCACAGGAAGTGCGACTCGTCACTCTTGTAGCGAAAACCGGTAAACCGCAGCTCGGTACTGCGCATCGTTCGCGACCAGATCGAAGAGACAACGATGGCCAGGATGAAGAAGCTGGCGATCTTGATCCCGCCGGGACGCTCGATGATGACCGTCACCGTGGTGTAGAGGAACAGCACGCCGATCAGCGAGTAGCCCCACGGCCAGCGGCGAATCCACGAGCCCGTGCGTTTGTGGTAGACCTCGATCACGGTCGCGATGGCGGCACTCGACATCAGCACCAGCACGCCCGTGGCGTAGGCGGCACCCTGGGCCAGCACGTCGGCCTTAAAGATCCAGGTGACCACCAGATTCACCAGCGTGAACAGCACAACCAGCGGTCGCGTCGCAGCTGCCCACTCAGGAGCCATGCCGTACCGAGGCAGGTACTGCGGCACGAGGTTGAGCAGTCCGGCCATCGCGCTCGCTCCGGCGAACCAGAGGATCACGACGGTACTGACGTCATAGATCGTCCCGAACAGATTGCCAAACAGCGGGGAGATCTTGTGTGGGCTTTCCCCGTGGGCGATGTATGCCAGGGCGCGGTTCGCCGCCTTGCCGGAGTGAGCGACCTCGCCAGCTGTGGAAGCCTGCTCCCGGAGACGGCGATCGAGTTCATCGAGTTCCGCCACGGTCGATTCATCCGCAGCGAGATGTCCCTTGCCCCAGAGGCGAGCGACGACCCCCTCGAAGAGGGTACGAGCTTCGGCTTTGTGAGTGGCCTCCTCCTGCGGATCACTCGCGGGGGCGACCCCCAACTCGTTCGCCGGGATGAGCGTCACCGTCACGATTGACGAGACCATCAGGAAGCCGGACATAATGACGGCGGCCAGCAGCAGCAGCTTGCGCGTCCCTTTGATGCGGCCCGCCATTTTCGCTTCGGGGGTGTCGCCTTCCCCCCTGACGAGAGGCATGACGGCGATCCCGGTCTCGAAACCGCTGAGGCCCAGCGCCAGCTTAGGGAAGAACAAAAAGCAGAGCAGCACAATGGTGCCCCATCCGGTCCCGCTGACTGGGATGTGAGCAGGATCGATTTGCCAGTCGCCGCGAATGACAGCCTGATACCAGTCGGTGATCAGTTGAGGGTGCGTGGCCAGGTGTCGCAGGCACTCGACCATCAGGATCAGATTAAGTCCCAGATAGACGGCGACAATCACAACGGCCAAGCCGATGACCTCGGCGAAACCCCGCATGAACGCGGCACCGAGCATGACCAGCAACATCATCGTCAGGGTGATCTGGCTGTGCAGGTACTCCGGCGTCCTGTGCCAGAGAGGGTTATGGATCAAGTGCTCGGCGGCGTCGGCGGCAGAGAGCGTCTTCGTAATCACGAAGTCCGTGGCAGCGAAACCGAGCAGCACGAGGATCAGCAACTTGCCGCCCCAGCCGTGAACGAGCCGCTCCAGCATGGCGATCGAGCCTTGCCCGTGCGGCGATGACCCGGCGACATAGCGATAAATGGGGACCGCCCCCACGAGGGTGACAATCACCAGAAACAGCGTCGCCAGCGGGGCCAGACGACCAGTCGCCTCGAAGGCGATCGACGGCTGATAGCCCAGGGTACTGAAGTAGTCGACCCCGGTGAGACACATGACCCATAACCAAGGGCTGGTGTGTGCATGCGCAGCGGGAGAACCGCCGGGCGCGGAACCGTGACTTGCTGACGGTGCCGCAGAGGTTTTCGATGACATTGCTTGACCAAGATACACGCTGTCGCGAAGAGAGTGCGCTGGCGACAACAACAGCGATCAGACCAGAACGAAATCGGCAGACGCTCGGATCACCGAGGGGACGACTGACTGCATTACATAGGTCGATTGTGATCGAAGTCCGGCGGGTCAGCTACCCCTGCACCTGTGCTTTTGTCTACTGGCGGAGAATTTATGGGCCGTTGACGGGGGATGATGGGAGGGGGCACGCGAGACAACCACCAGATCAGGAATGCGGATGCGGCGACGGCAATGAACAGTTCGATGAGCCACCGGCGTCCGGACTTCACCGCCCGACTTTCCGAGGGCGGGACAGCATCGGAAAGGGGGACGAGCGTTTTCGCGACGAACAGGGGGGCCAGATGCGTGCCACCCGCTGTCTCATACCCGTACCGTTTGAGGAAGTAACCGGAAAACTGGACGGGCTGATCGAGTCTCTTCCCCGGTTTCAGCGTGGGAGGGAGGTCCGTGAACAGCACGCGCATCGGATGATTACCCGCGTCGGGGGTGTAGAGCCAGGCTTCGTAGATCGCTTCTCCGACAGGATCGATGGAAGCCGCACTCAACAGATTCAACTTCCAGAGAGTCCCGCGAAACTCCAGCAAACGTCCTCGATGCTGCTCCGGGTGTTCATTCAGCATTACGAACCCGACATCGCAGTCAGCTGCATCAGTAGCTTCAGAGCGCACATGCTGGATCGCCAAGTCAAGGCCCTTCTGCTCGGAGGGAGTCAGTCCGAGACTCCCGTCCTGCATGGTTGCCAGCCATTCGGCGGGAAGTCGCGGCGACCAGTCGGCGGAGTCTCCACGCTCGATGGGGGAGGTCGGACGAGCTTCCCCCGGAGCTGATTTCACCTGCGGCTTCACCTCGAAATCCAGCTCAGTCAACTCGGACTGTGGATCGGAATCCGCCGGTGATCCGGTCAACCAGCCCCAGTTCTTCCCCTGAGCCGCCCACTGCGTTCCCAGCAGCACGAAAGCGAGCAATAGCACGAACCGCAAGGCCCCCCAGGGAGACTTCGGGCTGCGAAGAGAATCGGCTTTGGTCTGTCGACCGAATCGCATCGTGATCGCTTGAGAATGGTGTCAAAAAACAGGGTTCATCCGACTATTTCAGGGTGGGTGACAATAGAGCGGACAGGCTGATCACGACTGGGGTTGTGTTTAGCGACACGACAGGCCAGCGGGAGATGGCAGCATGTCCGCAGCGGGATGATATCGGGCGTTGGGGTGGGATGGGTATCGGGTGTTGGGCTCGTGGTTGTCGGAGTCGCATAAACAGGATGATCGCTCCACCCCGCCACTCGCAGGTCAGCGATCTACGGGACGGATTCACACATCGACTCCAGAACAGAACCATCCATGGCAACACCACATCTCGGCAGAGAAACTCGCCTCGCAATCCTTCATGCGGACCTCCCAGACACGCCAGCCACCCGTCGCTTGAACTGTGCAGGCTGCCGATTTTGAGGCGTACCGCCTGCATCATCAGCGTGCTACTCCTCCAGCCCGTACTTCCGCAGCTTTTCCCGGAGCGTCCCGCGGTGCCAGCCGAGGAGGTCGGCGGCTTTCGCACGGTGGCCTCCAGCGGCAGCGAGGGCGGCTTGGATCAGTGGGGGTTCGACGAGGGCGAGCAGGTCGTCGTGCCACGTCGCAGCGTTGGCCCCGGCGAGCGCGGCGGCTCGCTGTTTCGTCCAGTCGGTGATGAATGCCGCTAAGCTCTCGGCCCCGTCGATCGTCGGTGAGACGACACTGGCAGTGGTGAAAATCTGCGGCTGGGGCAGGTGCTCCGAGAGTACCATCCCGTGGCGGGCCATGATTGCCGCGTGCTCGACGGCGTTCCGCAGTTCGCGAACGTTCCCCGGCCACGCTCGCTTTAACAACTCGGCCAGACACTCCACCGAGAACCCCGCCGACTGCGGCGAGGACTGACGCAAGAAATGTTCGGCCAGCAGCGCGATGTCCTCGCCCCGTTCTCGGAGTGGAGGGAGCTGTAACTGAAACGATGCGAGGCGGAAGAACAGGTCGGCCCGGAACTCCCCCTTGGCGACCAGTTCCGGCAGCGGGCGGTTGGTGGCCGCGACCACACGGAAGTCACTCGATCGCGGGCGAGGATCACCGACAGGAGTGACCTCCTTCCGTTCGATGGCTCGTAGCAGCTTCACCTGTATCGGGAGCGGCACATCGCCAATCTCGTCGAGGAACACCGTCCCCTTGTCGGCCAGTTGCAGTAGTCCCAGTCGCGGCGTGTCGGCCCCGGTGAAGGCTCCCTTTACGTGGCCGAACAGTTCGCTCTCGATGAGTTGCGGGCTGAGCGCTCCCAGGCAGATCGGAATGAACGGCCCGGTGCGCCGCGGCGAGTTCGCATGGATCGCATCGGCGACCAACTCCTTACCTGTCCCACTCTCGCCAGTGATGAGGACGGCGGCATCGGTCTGGGCGACGAGGGCGATCTCCTTAAAGACCCGCTGCATCGGGGCGGAGCGTCCGAGCAGTGTGGGCGTGCTGCCCGTGGTTTGACTATCGACGGGTCGCCGGGAAGCGGTCGCGCGTTGCAAGGCGCGCTGGACCACATGCACGGCTTGATCGAGATCAAACGGCTTGGGGAGGTAGTCAAACGCACCCGCTGACAACGATCTGACCGCCACATCGAGGCTGCCAAAGGCCGTCATGATAATGATTGGCGGCGGGTTCGGGGAGAGGTCGCGAATCCGCCCCAGCGCGTTCACGCCGTCAATGCCCGGCAGGCACACATCCATCAGCACCACGTCGGGTGGCCGCTTCTCGGCACTGGCGATCGCCGCCTCGCCACTGTTCGCCACAACGACATCATGCCCCTCGTCCGTGAGGATCTCTTTGAGACCCCAGCAGATGGAAGGTTCGTCGTCGACAACAAGGATGTGGGACATGGGGGATGGCTGATGGCTGATGGCTGATGGCTGATGGCCAGAGGAGAGCGAAGCCAAGTCGAAGAGGAGTTCTCTGTTCCCCAGCGGAGCTCATCCTTATACACAAGTCTTGGGTTCTAGGGCATTGTACGTGGCCCAGGCCAAGCTGAAGTCGAAGACGCGGCGGAGGGCCGCGCCACATCACTTCGGGTCCGGGAGGGCCGTCGTGTTTGCGGCCCAGATAGCCTCCCAGCCCGGCCACGAGGCGGAGGAATTCGCCCAGAGTCGGCGGGGTGGCGGGGGCGGGGTGGCCCGTGGCGATGGGCCAGCTGCAGCGCCATTCGGCGGGTGCGAAGACGGTTTCGCAGCTGACGTGGGGGCATTCGCGACCGAGCATGGTGACGTACTGCAGACGCCACGCGACGATCTTATAATGTGCTAATGCGGGGTACCTGATTACCGCCCCTCAATGGGGAAGAGGGGCACCGGGGTGGTTGAGGTGAGGGCTTGGACGAGGTATTCGAACGGGTCGCGAATGAGTTTGCG
>JAYSUV010000044.1:0-6459 GCA_043718945.1 Planctomycetota bacterium | reverse complement strand
GCGGGCGACGTTCTCGGCCCGTTCGATGTAGCGATTGACCCAAAACACAGCATCGGCGACGCGACTGAGCATGACTTCACAACTTGTTCGAGCACCCGTTCCTGCCATCCGGCGCTGGACACCCCAGCCCACCGGCGACTCACTTCCACACGTCAATGGTTCATCAGAACCCACGTGTCTTTGCTGCCGCCTCCCTGCGACGAATTGACAATCATCGAGCCTTCTCGAAGTGCCACCCGAGTCAGCCCGCCCGGCAACACAAAGATATCATCCCCATACAAAATGAACGGCCTCAGATCGACATGTCTTGGAGCCAGACAATCGCCCACCACGGTCGGGACCGTCGACAGCGTCAGGTACGGTTGCGAGATGAAGTTCCGGGGGTTGGCCAGAATCTTCTGACGGCAATCTTCCAACTCGGCCTTCGAGGCGCTCGGCCCCATGACAATCCCGTAGCCTCCCGATTCATTGGTCGGCTTGGTCACCAGTTCAGGCAAGTGGGCCAGCACGTACTCCCTCTGCTTCGGATCGGAGCAGACATACGTGGGCACATTCGGGATCATGATGTCCTCTTTGAGGTAGTACTGAATGATCTCCGGCACCCACGCGTAAACGGCCTTATCATCGGCCACTCCCGTACCAGGGGCATTCGCCAGCGTCACGCGCCCGGCTTTGTAGACATCCATGAGCCCCGGCAACCCGAGCATGGAGTCGGGACGAAAGCACTTGGGATCGATGAAGTCGTCATCGATCCGCCGGTAGATCACATCAACCCGCTGTAGACCCTGGGTCGTCAGCATGCAGACGTACCCGTCACTGACGACCAAGTCCGACCCGCTGACGAGTTCGATCCCCATCTGCTGTGCCAGGAAGCAATGCTCGAAGTACGCCGAGTTGTAGACGCCGGGGGTGAGTAGCACAGCTGTGGGGTTGGAGACTCCCTCGGGGGCGGTCTGTTGGAGGGCCGTCAGAAGTCGCTCGCCGTAGTCTTCGACCGGGGCGATGGCGGCTCCCTGAAAGACCTCGGGGAGTACCCGCTTCATCAACTCCCGATTTTCGAGGACGTACGAGACTCCGGATGGGCAGCGCAGGTTGTCTTCCAGAACGTAGACCTTGCCATCGTTATGGCGGACGAGGTCGGTTCCGGTCACATGCGTCCAGACTCCCTTCGGCGGACGGAAGCCTTGCAGCTGAGGACGGTAGGTCTTCGCGGTCATCACCAATTCGCGCGGGACGACTCCATCATTCAGGATGTGCTGAGGGCCATAGATGTCGTCGAGAAATAGATTCAGCGCGCGAATGCGCTGCTTCAGCCCGGCTTCGATCCAAGACCATTCCGAATGTGACATGGGTCGGGGGACCACGTCGAATGGCCAGACCTTTTCAGTGCCATCCGTGTGGCCGTAGACGGCGAAAGTGATCCCCTTTTCGCGGAGCCGGACCTCAGCTGCGAGTTGCCGTTCGGCCAGTTTTTGGAATGTGAATTCGTGCAGCCGGTTGGCCAGCAACGGGTGTCGGGAGACCTCTCCGTCGAGGTACTCATCAAATGCCTTGGCGGGACGGGACGGCACATGGCTCGCTCCTTGGCTTTGACTTTGGCTTTGGGTGGAACTGGGGGTCAACATTGCAGAGGCCATGACGATTTTCCGGGCAGAATCTGTCCGGGATACTACTAAGCAAGTCTCGGGCCAAACAGAGCAATCGCGATTTCCTCGACAATTGGAGGTCGCGGTGCCTGCGAGCCAAGCATCCTGCTTGAAGATTGGGCAACAGTCAGGAAGTACCCTGCCAGAGAGGCCATACAGGTAGAGGCAATAAAGGGGGACGGCAACTTGATTCGTCTCAGCGTAAAAATCCTCGCAGAACAGCTGTGGCCTTGCAGCCGGTCACACTTCTGTGTGTGATGGTAATTGGAATGGAACGTGGTTGTCTGGTCTCGGGGGCAATCATGCCGTTATTGATTCTCTTCGTGCTGATCGGGCTGGGGATCTTTCTGTACTGGATCGGATATTTTGAGCACATGAACGCCGTGCTGGTGGTTCGGCTGCGTGGTGGCCAAGCAGTGGTCGAACGCGGGCGACTCTCTGTCGACGGGCGTCAGCGAATCGAGGACATCGTTCGGGAGGCTCAATTCACCGACTGAGAGATCTGTGTCTCACGAGATCGGCGTACGACATTTTCTCGACAGATCCCCGCTGCCTGCCATCAGCCGAATCAGAACGTTCTCGCGAGCGAGAGATGAAGGGATTCGGCGGCTGGCTGGACTTCAGCACTCGCCCACACTCAGGAGTCGCCGGACTTTCCCGTTGTGGGCTTACTGTCGGACTTGGTCGGGCTGCTTGCTGATGGACTGCTGCTACCCTCGGTCTTGCCGCTGCTTTCCGCTTTCGGAGGCGGAGCACTACTCGACGCATCGGCAGCTGCGGCTTTTTTGTAGTTATCGCTGCGGTAGTCGGTCAGGTAGAAGCCGGACCCCTTGAAGAGAATTGCTCCGCCCGAACTGATCTGGCGTTCGGCAGCGTTCTTGCCGCAAGCGGGACATTTCTTGGAGGGAGCCGCCTTGATCGAGTGGAACTCTTCCCAGTGGTGTTCACACTTTTTGCATTTGTAGTCGTAGGTGGGCATGAGGGGAGGTTTATGGTTGAGGGTTGAGGGTTGATCGACGGAGGAGGGAGGGTGAGTGGTGAGAGGTGAGAGGTGAGTGAAAGAGACCGGGGTGGCCAGGCTCACCCCTCTGTCGATCAACCCTCAACAATAAACGATCAACCCTCCTTCGACACCAGCACCTTACTGGGCCGAATCACGCGGTCGTGCAGCATGTACCCGCGTTCGAACTCTTGCAGGACGGTGAGCGGAGGCAGGTCGGGCGAGGGGGCTTGGGCGACCGCTTCGTGCAGGTTGGGATCGAACGTTTTTCCCACGCTGACAATGGCCGAGGCTCCGTGGCGGGCCAAGACATCGTCGACCTGCTTGAGGACCATGTCGACCCCCTTCGACAGGTCTTCCATGCTGTTGGCGGTCTTGGCGGCGTCGACGGCCCGGCGGAGGTTGTCGAAGTTCGGCAGCAAGTCCTTGATGATCGCCAGCGGAGCAAACCGCCGGTCGTCGTCCCGCTCTTTCGTGACCCGGCGGCGAAACGTGTCGGCATCGGCCAGCGCCCGCAGGTACTTCTCATGGTTCGCATCGCGCTCCGCCTCCGCAGCCCCGAGTTGATCCTGAAGATCGACCCAGGCTTCCGGGGAAGAGAGGTCCGCCGAGAGGATCTCTGGAGGGAGTTCTTCACGCGAAGTGGTGTCGATGGGTTGTTCGGAGGTGGACATAATCGGAGGGTTCTGGCGAGGCCCCGGCGTAAGCCGGGGTGTTCTGGTGTGAGGATGCGATACGTGCTGAATTCGTCGCCACGACGAAACACCCCGGCTTACGCCGGGGGCTCGCTGTCATCCCCGGTGAACATGGCCTTGACCTTGTCGAACCAGCTGGTCTGGTGCGGCATCACGTTGGCCTGCTCCATCTCGGCCAGTTTGCGGAGGAGGGCTTCGTGGTCGGGGCCGAGTTTTTTGGGGACGACGAGTTGGACTTCAATGTGCAAATCCCCGGTCCGTCCGCCGCGCGGATCGGGCATCCCTTTTCCGCGGAGGCGGATGACTTCACCGGGTTGCGTTCCAGGGGACAGTTCGACATGGGTCTTTCCCTCCAGAAGGGGAATCTCAATCTTCGATCCCAGGGCCGCCTGCGTGTAGCTGATCGGCACCTGACAGAGAAGGTGGACACCTTCGCGTTTGAAGACGGAGTGTGGCCGGACATGAACATCGACATACAGGTCGCCGCGTGGACCGCCGTTCGGACCCGCCTCGCCCTCGCCCCGCAGGCACAGCTGCATTCCATTGTCGATCCCGGCCGGAATCTTGACGTTCAGGGAGACCTTCTCGTCTTCGCGACCGGAGCCGAAACAAGTGTTGCACTTGTGCCGGATAATTGTTCCCTGTCCACGACACGCCGGACAGGCTGTTTGTACGCGGAAAAATCCCTGGGACTGAATCACTTGGCCCTGGCCGCCACAATAGTCACATCTCTCCGGCTTGTGACCGGGTTCGCTGCCACTGCCAGAACACTTCACACACGACTTCTTGCGAGGGACATCGACTTCCCGTTCAATGCCGGTCGCGGCTTGTTTCAGATCGATCGTGACAGAGGCTTTCAGGTCGCTGCCCCGCTGGACACCTCCGCGAGAGCGCTTGCGACCGCCCCCCAGACCGAACCCCTCGAACAGATCCCCGAAGTGTTCGAAGATGTCCCCCATGTCCTGGAACTGGGGACCACCGCCGCCCCCGGGACCGTTGACTCCCGCATGCCCGAACCGGTCATAACGTGCCCGTTTATCGGCATCGCTCAGCACGTCATACGCCGCCGCCGCTTCTTTGAACTTCTCGACGGCCTGCTCGTCACCGGGATTGCGGTCGGGATGGTACTTCAGCGCGAGCTTCTTGTAAGCCTTCTTGATTTCCTCCGCCGACGCCGATTTCTCAACACCGAGGGATTCGTAGTAGTCGCGCTGCGTGGGCATGGGGGAGGGAGTTTTCAGTGGTCAGTTTTCAGTCAGAGGTCCAGTCACCCGACGCGTCAGCGAGGGCAAGCGCAGGTGGACGCTCTCTCGCCGGTGCCTGTCTTTCGGAATCAGCGAACCTTCGCCTCTGGTCCGAGTCACGTTGACTCATACTCCGTGGTCTTCTCTCCGCTCGCTCTCGCTGACGCTGACGCGTCGGGTGACAGGGAACAAAAAGCCCTCAATCCTCAGCTATCTGACTGACAACTGAAAACTGACAACTTCCCTCAGCACAAAACGCGAGCCACCGAAGCTGTTCCGGTGGCTCGCGAATGAGCGAACAGGCGGATCGGGTGATCCGATCCACATGGCCGAAGTTACTTGACAGCCCCTTCGACGGCAGCCTTGGCCTTGCCGTCAGTGACATCGTCGGTGCGGGTGATGAGGACTTGCGTCGTCAGCATCAGACCGGCGATCGAGGCAGCGTTGCGGAGAGCGTTCTTCACGACCTTGGCCGGATCGATGACCCCAGCCTTGAACATGTCGACGTACTCGGCGGTGACGGCGTTGTAGCCGATGTTCTTGTCCCGCTGACGCACTTCGTCGGCGATAACAGCCCCATCGACACCGGCGTTCTCAGCGATCTGGCGAATCGGAGCGGAGAGCGAGCGGACGACAATGTCGACACCAATCTTCTCGTCGCCCTTGGCCTTCGTCGCTTCGACAGCTGGGATCGCACGGATGAGAGCGGTGCCCCCACCGGGCAGGATGCCTTCTTCGACAGCTGCACGAGTGGCGTGCAGGGCGTCTTCCATGCGGGCTTTGGTCTGCTTCATTTCGGCTTCGGTGGCGGCACCGACCGAGATGACAGCGACACCGCCGGTGAGCTTGGCGAGGCGTTCCTGGAACTTCTCGCGGTCGTATTCGCTGTCGGTCGCTTCGATCTGCTTGCGAATCTGAGCGATCCGCTTCTGAATCTCGTCGTCGTTGCCAGCACCGTCGATGATGGTGGTGGAGTCCTTGTCGACTTCGACCCGCTTGGCCTGTCCAAGGTGCGAGATCTCGACGGTTTCGAGCTTGATGCCGAGGTCTTCCGAGATCAGCGTGCCGCCGATCAACACACCCATGTCGGCCAGCATTGCCTTGCGACGATCGCCGAAACCGGGAGCCTTAACGGCACAGACTTTGAGGATGCCGCGGAGCCGGTTGACCACCAGGGCGGTCAGCGCTTCGCTGTCGACATCTTCAGCGACGATCAGCAGCGGCTTGCCGGAATGAGCGACCTTTTCGAGCAGCGGAACCAACTCTCGCAGGTTCGAAATCTTCTTCTCGTGCAGCAGAATCAAGCAGTCTTCGAGGACAGCCTTCATCGAGCCGGTGTCGTTGATGAAGTACGGGCTGATGTAGCCTTTGTCGAACTGCATCCCTTCGGTCAGTTCGAGAGTCGTCGTGTTCGACTTCCCCTCTTCGACAGTGATGACACCGTCGCGACCGACCTGCTCCATCGCGTCAGCAATCAGCTTGCCGATGGCGTAGTCGTTGTTCGCCGAGATGGCCCCGACATGCTCGATTTCCTTCTTGTCGGAAACCGGCTTGGCGATCGATTCGAGGAACTCGATGGCCGAGTCGACGGCCTTTTCAATCCCCTTGCGGACCACGGTCGGGTTGGCCCCGAGGGTGATGCTGCGGAGACCTTCGTGGTAGATCGCCCGAGCGAGGACCGTGGCGGTCGTGGTGCCGTCACCGGCCACGTCGCTGGTCTTGCTGGCGACTTCGTTGACCAGCTTGGCACCCATGTGTTCGTAGGGGTCTTCGAGTTCGACTTCCTTGGAGACGGTCACGCCGTCCTTGGTGACCACGGGGTTGCCGAACGACTTGTCGATGATCACGTTGCGGCCGGTCGGGCCCATCGTGAC
>JAYSUV010000430.1:0-1451 GCA_043718945.1 Planctomycetota bacterium | reverse complement strand
AAGGAATCCCTTTCACTTCGAAGCCTGAAGTCAAGCTGAACTACAAGGACCAACCTCTCGAAGGGCATTTCGAACCCGACTTCATCTGTTTCGGACTCGTCATCGTCGAACTTAAAGCCGCCAGCTTTCTGTCCGACGCCTGCCGGGCACAGCTCCACAACTACCTCAAGGCGACGGGACTCAACGTCGGGTTGCTTGCCAACTTCGGTCACTCCCCCAAACTGGAACACGAACGCATCGTCCGCTGACCTCCCCGTTGTTTAACCTGAACTCACGGAACCGTCCCATGAGCAGCATTCTGGAAGCCCCACCTCCGGCAGTTTCGTCACCCGACGAAGCCCCGGTGTCGCTGCGCACGCTGGAAGACCTCGTCCAAGTGCTGGGAGGGATTCCGCTTTATCGAGTGCGCCGAGATCCATTCGCCAGAACATGATTCGGAATCGGCTCTCATCGGCACCCGTCTCATGCAAGAGCATCTTCTGCAAATCGACTTCGTGCGCCGTTCCGTCGCTCTGACACGAGTTGTGACGAGTTGACCCTGTACTCACCACACTCCTCGAACCCCGTCAATCCCCAGCCACTCACACACTGACCTCTGAAAACTCCAGACTGCAACCATCATGGGCAAACCCACCGGATTCAAAGAATTCCCCCGCCAGACCGCCACCGAGCGCGCTCCGGAACTGCGGATTCTCGATTGGAATGAGTTCAACGAGAAGATCCCCAACGCGGACCTCAAGAAGCAGGGCGCTCGCTGCATGGACTGCGGCATCCCCTTCTGCCACACCGGCGACCTGATGGCCGGGATGGCAGCTGGGTGCCCGCTGCACAACCTGATTCCCGAGTGGAACGACCTCGTCTACCACGATCAGTGGAAAGAAGCGCTCGATCGTCTGCACAAGACGAACAACTTCCCCGAGTTCACCGGGCGGGTCTGCCCCGCTCCGTGCGAGGGCAGCTGCACGCTGGGCATTCATGAACCCCCGGTCGCGATCAAGACCATTGAGAAATCGATCGTTGATCGCGGTTTCGCCGAAGGCTGGATCAAGCCAGTCAAGCCGCATACCCGCACTGGCAAGAAGGTCGCCGTCGTCGGCTCGGGACCTGCGGGTCTCGCCGTTGCCGCCCAGCTGAATCAGGCTGGCCATCTCGTCACCGTCTTCGAGCGGGCCGACCGCATCGGTGGGCTGCTCATGTACGGCATCCCGAATATGAAACTCGAGAAGGACATCGTCGAGCGGCGAATTAACCTGCTTGCTGAAGAGGGGATCGTGTTCAAGACCGGTGTCGAAATCGGCAAGGACATCCACTCCAAGGAACTGATGAGCCAGTTCGACGCCGTGGTCCTGGCGGTCGGCTCGACCTCGCCCAACGACTTCTTCGCCAAGGCCCCGGGCCGTCAGTTGAAGGGAATCCATTTCGCCATGGAGTTCCTGCATGCGAACACCAAG
>JAYSUV010000429.1:0-3937 GCA_043718945.1 Planctomycetota bacterium | reverse complement strand
GTGATGCCGGGGCTGTGGCCAATCCGGAATCGCCCAGCGTGCGGTTCCTGCTCGCCACGCCGGAACGACCGCTGCTGGTGGAGGCCATCATCACGATCGATGGCCAGCCGTTTGCTCAACCGCGCGAGCAACGAATTCAGAAGATCATGTCGTTCATCAACGACCCGGTGGCCTTTCGCGAGGCCGAAGCGAAGCTGTCGCAGGCTGCCTTGGTGAACGCCATTCCTGACGCTCCCCCCGAGGCTGTTCCGCTGACCCCGGATGTGGAGGTGAGCCCACCAGCGGCACCAGCAGTTGCCACCGAGTCGACTCCGGCGGAGCCACCCCAAGCCCCCGAGGTCGCGGCCGTCGACCGGTATACCCCACCCACGACAATTTATGACCGCATCGAACGATCGATGAAATCAACCGGTACAAAGCCCTCGGCCCCGGAAGTTCGCTGGATGCTGGCGAACTGGACCGACGGCCCGGTGCTGCTGTTCCTGAACGACAACTTCCAGCGGTTGCGTGCGGAGCAACAGCCGCTGTTCTCCGTTCTCGATTCGAATCGTGATCGAGTCGTGTCTGGCGATGAGATCGCAAGTGCCGTCAAATCCTTGGAGGAGTGCGATCTCGATCGCAATGAGGTCGTGGAGTCGACCGAGATCGCGAAGGTCGCGAGCGATCCTCGGAACTGGGCCGTTGCGACGCGGGCGTCTCAATTCCATCTGCTGCGACTCGATCAGGCGACTTTCCTCAGCACTCTGCAGCCGCGACTGGGGAGCCTCTACAGTGGCGATTCATCCGCGGCGCTCGGGGCGATTGACACCGACCAAGACGGAAAGATCGACGACAAAGAGCGACAGGGACTGCTCGAACGCCCAGCCGATCTGGTTCTCCGCTTAGACCTCAATACCGTGAATCCAGAAGCCTCTCGGCTGACTGTCGTCTCCGCCACAGACGCCTATCGGAGCGTCATCGATAAGGCAATCTCCGCGACCAACACCATTCGTCTTACTTTCACTGGATACGCTCTGGAACTCTCTTCGGTTCAAGGCGGTGCCAGCGATCAGATCTCAATCGGCGCGATCAACGATGGTCATGCCATGTTGCCGGAACTGGACCCGAATGGCGATGGGCGCTTTACGATTCGTGAACGGAGGACACTGGTCGAACGTTTGAAGACGTTTGACCGCAATGGCGACAGTTCGATTGCCTCGGACGAAATCTTTCCGACATACCGCCTCTGTCTGGCCTTGGGCGCGAATGCTCATGAACCACTCAGTACACTGCGGCGCACGAACTCGCCGACCATCCCGGACACCGCCCCACCCGACTGGTTTACTGAAATGGACAAGAACAAGGATCTCGATCTGAGTCGCACAGAGTTCCCCGGAACGGATGAGCAGTTCCAGCAACTGGATCTCGACAGCGACCAACTCGTCAGTGCTTCAGAGGCCGACCAAGCCAAGAACTGACCAGAACCCAAACACTCCACTTCCGCAGACGAGCAACCCCATGAATCGGATTGACACCCCCCACTCCAGCGAGATCGGCCACAGCGAAAATGGTCGCGTGAAGGACTCATTGCTAAGTCCTTCCGAGTCCGCATCCGCCGGAAATCTGGACGATGCCATTGACCGCATGCAGGAGCAGTTCACCGAGCTGCGCCGTCAACTGGCGGGCGTCATTGTGGGGCAGGAAGAAGTCGCGGAGCAATTGCTGATTGCGATGCTCTGCCGAGGACACTGCATCTTGCAGGGGATGCCCGGGCTCGCCAAGACGATGCTGATTTCCACGATGGCCTCATTGATTGATTTGCGCTTCCGCCGCGTGCAGTTCACGCCGGACTTGATGCCGGGCGACATCACCGGGACGGAGATCCTTCAGGAAGATCACACCACCGGCAAGCGTGTTTTTCAGTTCGTGGAGGGACCGCTCTTCGGCAACGTCATCCTCGCGGACGAGATCAACCGCACACCGCCCAAGACTCAGAGCGCCTTGCTCGAAGCGATGCAGGAACGGCAACTCACCGTCTGCGGAAAGACCTACAAGCTGCCGGACCCGTTCTTCGTCTTGGCAACCCAGAATCCCGTCGAGACGGAGGGCACCTATCCGCTGCCCGAAGCCCAGCTCGACCGGTTCCTACTCAAGATTCATGTCCGCTATCCCAGCCGGGATGAGGAACGCGAGATCGCGCGTCGCCAGACGACCGACTACGCGTTCCCGACCTCGCCGGTGCTAGATATTCACGACATGCATCGCATGCAGTCGATGGTGCGGAGTGTCGTCGTGGCCGACCACGTCTATGAATCGGCTCTCGATCTAGTGCGTGGGACTCGTCCAGACGAAGGGGCGATGTCGGCGGAGCTGCAGAGTCTGGTGCAATGGGGTGCGGGGCCGCGCGCCACGATCGCCCTCCTCATGGCAGCCAAGGCGCGGGCACTGCTCAATCGACGAAGCCATGCCACCACCGGCGATATTGCAGCTGTCGCTCTGCCTGTCCTGCGGCACCGCGTGATCCTGACGTTCAATGCTGAAGCGGCTGGGATTGATTCGGATGCCGTGTTGCAGCGGATCATCAGCCAGACGCCATCACTCTCCGCCGTGGAATCCTGACCCCCATGTTTCGCCTCTTCCGCTCCAAACCGACTCCCACCGCACCGACTGCGAATCCGCGCAGCCCGGCGGGAGCGTCGTCGGAACTGGTCGATCCGAAGATCATGGAGCAGATCGGCGGGTTGGAACTGCTGTCTCGGACGGTCGTCGACGGGCTGCTGGCCGGGAAACACAAGTCGACGACCAAAGGCGGCTGTTGCGAGTTCGCTCAGCATCGGCAGTACGCCCCCGGAGATGAGATCCGCCAGATCGACTGGCAGGTCTTCGCGCGGAACGACAAATACTTCATTCGGCAGTTCGAAGAGGAAACCAATCTGCACGCGGTGATGGCGCTCGACACGAGTGGCTCGATGAAGTTCGGGCTCTCCACCGTCAGTAAGTTCGAACACGCCCAGCGCGCGGCGGCTTGTCTGTCGCGACTCCTGCTGAGGCAGCGTGATGCGGTGGGGACCGCGATTCTGAACGAAGCGAATCCGTATTATCTTCCGCCGAAGCAACACGCCGCGCACCTGAAAGCGATCCTCTCGACGCTGCTGGCCGCTCAACCCGCTAGTGGGGGTTCCTTGGCAGTTCAGATTCGAGCCATGATCCCCCGCATGCGGAGACGCGGCATCTTTGTGTTGTTCTCAGACTGCTTTGGAGACCTCGACGAACTGGCCAACTCGCTGCGGATCGTTCGCGCCCGAGGACATGATGTCATCGTGATGCACGTTCTGGCCCCGGAGGAGATTCACTTCGACTTCCGGCACTGGTCAACGTTTCAGTCGCTCGAATCGGCTGGGCAGCGCATGAGCCTCGACCCGGCGGCGATCCGCGAGGGATACCTCAAGCGGATGCGGGCCTTCCTGGAGCGGTTGCAGGACACGGTCACGGGACTGGGAGGGGACTATGTGCGATTGGTCACCAATCACGATCTCTCGGAAACGCTCGGCTGGTTCCTCCGCCAACGCGCTGCGAGGGTTCAATGACCTTTCTCAGCTACTTCTTTCTGTTTGCACTCCCCCTGGCGCTCGCGCCCGTGTTGTTGCATCTGTTTGATCGACGCCGGAAGGTGACGATTGAATGGGGGGCGATGCAGTTTCTGGAAGAGGCCACCACGCAGCGGACTTCCGCGAGGAAGCTCAAGCAGTGGCTACTGCTGCTCCTGCGAATGCTGGCCGTGGCGGCTCTGGTGCTGGCGCTGGCTCGGCCACTACTGCCGGGGAACTGGCTGGGAGGAGTCGAGCAGTCGGAGACCATCGTCATCATCGATAACTCGATGTCGACCCAGCGCACCGATTCGGGAACGACGCTTTCGGCCCAGATTCAAGAACGAGTCCTCGCGCAGCTGGCCGACCTG
>JAYSUV010000428.1:0-3940 GCA_043718945.1 Planctomycetota bacterium | reverse complement strand
GGGGGGGCGAAGGGGTGCCGTCTGCCATGATGCGTCCCTCTCGCAGTTGTAGCGCCCCCTGGCGTTCTTTGCCAGGCTTGGTTTCGAAAAAATCACAGTCGCGGAGCGACATCGCCTACAATGATTCCTCCCTACTCGTTCTTCTGTCACATTCATCATGGCAGCCTGTTCGGTCCATTTCGTCAGGAGTTCGACGATGCCCATCCGGAAGTTGATGCAGATCTGCGGGGCGATTGCAGTACTCATCGGCCCGCTCGCGGCTCAGGATAAACCACTCAAAGTCACGGTCCGCCGCGAATGGGAAGGGGCTCGCACCAGTGCCCCAGTCAGCCTGCGGGCCTTCCTGAAATGGCAGAGACCGGAACTGCTGGAAGGGAAGTTGCAGGTCAACGCTTTCATCGACCAATTGCCGATCAGTCGCTGGTCCAGCAACGACACGGCATTGTCCGACAGTGAGCAAGTCCTCTGGTTCATGACGCCCCGCCCCGTCATGACTGAACAGTACGAGCGGTATGTCCTCCAAGCCCAGTTCATGGGCGAAACCCGCAGCTTCGAGACCGAGCAACTGGATGTCGAGGTGCCCGTTCGACGACGGCGCGTCATGGTTGTCGGCATTGTGCTGGCACAGGGAACCTCGACTCCCATCGGGCTGGGTGCCGTGGCAGACCCGACGGCCTTCGAGCAACCGTTCCTGCTTCAACAGAACCTGTCCTCGGAAGAGGGATTCGCTTTACACGTCCACCCGTCACATGTCACTCCCCTTGACCTCCCGGCGGAGCCGCTGCGACTGCTGGGGCTGGATGCGCTGCTGCTGGCGCACGACACTCTCAACCAATTACGACCGGCTCAGCTGCTGGCCGTACAGACATGGGTGTTGGCTGGAGGCTCGCTCGCGCTCATCCAGACGGGACGTCTGGAACGTGCTGCCGATGAGTTCGTGCAAACGCTGTCTCGGAATGAGTGGTCCCAGTCCGCCCAGAAGGCGCGCGGTCTGCCCAGCCTGGCGACCGTCTTCGCCCCCGGACTGGGGCAGTTCATTGTCGCGAAACGTGAAGTCGCGGGGAACTCCCTCGAGTGGGGACGGGTCGCCCGACTGATGCTCCGCATGCAACCTCAGCCTGCCTTGAAATTGGAAAAGACAAACAAGCTCCCGCTGGGGACGATTGCGGGGCCGCAACTGCTCGAACCGCTGCCTCGATTCTCGGCGACGGAGTTGACCGATCGGTTGATGCCCGAGTCGATTCGGGGGATGCCGTTCGGGTTGGCGGCATCGGTGCTGGCGTGCTGCCTGTTTTGTATTGCTCCGGGGGACTACCTGCTGCTGGGATTGCTGAGGCGAAGGAAGTGGACATGGGCCCTGTTCCCCGTCGTGGCGTTGGGGTTTACCGGGTTAATGGCCCATTTGGCAGCGGAACACAACGGGCGGAACGACTCCCGAACCTGGGTCAGCATTGTGGATGTGACGCCGGAGAATGAAGTGCTGCGGACCTCGCGCTTCGAGTTGACTTACGGAGCCAGCGGTCGGACGGTGGCACATCCGGTCCAGGACCAGTGGTGGGTGGATGTCCGCCAGGAGGATTTTGCTGGAGTGGCTCAGAGCGACGAGGACTTGGTAATCGCCGGGTACGGCGGGCAATCGCCCCAGCGGAGGTCTGAGCAATCGCCCCAGCCCACGGAACTCGGAGAACGCCTGAGCTATCACGGCAGCGTCCCCGCGAACTACCTCGTCGAGGAGCCGGTCCGGCAGTGGGCTCCCCGGATGCAGCGGATCACCACCCTCGGGGCCGACCCCGCGCTGGCGGATTATCCGCTGCCGCAGGTCAATTGGGACGCGGTCTTGTCTCAAGCTCCTCAGTCAATGGTGGTAGCGGTTAGCCAGTCGGTGGAGAAGCTGTGGCCGAACGCCCACTGGGTCATTCAGGGGCCGGGTTCGCAATCTGGCTGGCAGAACTCGCGACTCGCTGCCCCCGCGAATGAGCGAACATCGGCTGTCCTCCAGATCGTGTCCGGGATGTGCCAGCAGCAGTCCTTAAACCCCGGCATCTTATCGCTGGTCAGTGAACTCTCCCCCACAGCTGGTCCCGATGGGGAAGACCTCGTCATCACCAGCCGACCGACCTGTTTAATCGTGAACGAAGTCGAGCCGGGGCGCTACCTCGTGCTGCGAGTCGTATTTCCGCACGAATTCCCAGTCGGCCAGATCCGGGTATTCCCCTAAGTCCTAGCCGATTCCCTGGGCGATGGCCTGGGGGGACGAGCAACCGCAGGTCAGCCAGCCACCCACTGCGGAAGTCGGGTATTACCGACGGCATCGTGGCCCCCGGTCTCAGTTCTTCAGGCCCAAGGGGCTGGCAGATCTTCCAGCGAGGGCTGAAGGCCCTGGTTCCCGTGGATCCTGCGAGAGGCCAGGCCTGAAGGGCCGACCGTTCGGGTCTCGCCAGCGAATGGCCGGGCCTTCAGCCCTTTCTGATCCCATCGCCGACGGACCCAGGGCGATGCCTCTCGTGAGGTGAATGGCTGGCCCTTTGGGCCGAAAGAAGGGAGCCTGGCCATGACCGACTCGGGGGATGCGTCAATTCCGCTGTGGACAGCGAGGGGCTTGTCGGAGAATCCACCATCGTAAGGCAACCACCTCACCCTGCGACTTCCGACTGAGCCGGTATCGGAAGATTCAATCTGTGCGACTCACGTCTGAAATCTGCATACACCGCTCCAGTTTTCGATGGCCTGGAAACCCTCTGTACCCCGCAGGGGTTTCACCTCACAGCCCAGGGTCGCGACGCAGGATCGCACCTTATGAAGATGAAGCGTGGTCCGGGGAACGCCAACCCCGTTGGGGCAGGGCTTCCAAGGTGTAAAACACAGGGGATTCGCCTGGAGTTCGACGAAGGTGCTGTCAGCGCTGACCTCGATGTCCCGCTCGGGACACCCGACACTTGCCCACCGTTGAAACGGTGGGCAAGTGTCGAATGTCCCTCACGAGACAAAACCCAGGATTCCCCTTCGGGGATGACCACCTCGGAAGCCGTGGCCCTTCGGGGTACAGAGGGTTTCCACTCCCACGTACAATTGTGCAGCGTGCGCAAAGAATCAGACAAGAGTCGTATGGACGCCACCCGGCTCGCCACTTCTGTTGGTGGCCGACATCGTCCACCTGCGGAAGAGAACGGAATGAATTCCGTTCTACGGCGGAAATCCTGTAGCAGTGAATTCAACGGATTGGTAATCTTCCCGCATCGTGGATCAATTGCGAGAGACAACGGGTTCCTTGCGGACTGATCCGAAACCACATCGACCTCTCCCCATGACCGGTTACACCGTCCACACCGGGTCCAGCCAGAAGTTCACCCAAGGCTGGGACCAGATTTTCAGTGGCCAGGTTCCCAAGGCTAAGACCGCCCAGGCAGCTGCAAAGCCTGCCCAGGCAGTGAAGCCCGCCAAGAAGGCTCGCAAGAGCCAGTAACCCCGTGGGGCCAAGACGGCCCCCACGAGACAGACATCGCAAGGAAGCATTCCATGACACCGCCCCCCGCCTTTGACAATCATGCTTCGGACTCGGATGAGTACGAGGAAATCTCCAGCGCCGAAGTGGATCGAGTGATCCAGGCTCTGGAGACTCTGCTGCAAAGCGTGTCGAGTGAGAACATCCGGGCCTACCTGGATGAGGCCGCTGACAACATTTACTCGCTCATCTACGACGCGGATGGCCACCCCTGCGAGGGAAGTGATCTCGCGGATGGCGAGTATCACGGTGAAGCTGCCTGATTTTCCATCCCGTCGACTGCTCGATGAACGGCCTGCTCGTTGGCTCGTGCCAGATTGCTGGGTGAACTTGTGGTCCGCCCCATAATTGACTGATTCGTAGATCCACACTCGGAATTGGAGTCCGTGATGCGTCTTGCGTCTGTGCTGGCTTGGATGGCCCTGATCCTGCTCTCGA
>JAYSUV010000427.1:0-11402 GCA_043718945.1 Planctomycetota bacterium | reverse complement strand
GAGTTTTTTTTGCGGCCATCCCTCCTTTTCGGCGTTACCGCGGATTGAGAAAGTTCTCCCCGCCGCTTCGTGGAGGACGGGCACGTAGGAAACGTGCCCCATGAAGAACGCCTCCTCGACTTCCGGTCAGTCAAACTCTAACGGTCAGTAAGAGACTCCCTGTCCCTCCGATTCTGACTCCCGTGGCACCCAGAGCGCGCACGCACATGCCGGGCAAGGGATTCCGCTCCTCATTCCGGGAGCGAGGCGGCACTCCCGACGCCCTCGTCCGATATCCCTAACAGACGTTCCGGCGGGGTCGTCGTTCCTTCCGGGTTGGGGCCTTCCCCCCACCCCCGACTGCCCGCCGGGTCGCGAATGGGGTGTGGCGCGATGGAACGCAGCCTGAACGTATTAGCCTTGGTCAAGGACGGCGAACGGTTCGTCTTTCTCTACGACACCCAAAGCACTCCACAAGTCCTCCAAACTCTCGGCAAGTTCGCCGCCGACCCCGAGTTGTGCTTCACCTGGTACGACGCCGCCGTGCTGAGTCAAAAGGTCCGCAAGCTGCGCGAGACCACCATTGATGAGGACGAAACCCCGTTTCGCCGCGCCGCGTGAGGGGAAGCTGTCAGCCATCAGCGGTCAGCTTTCAGCCAGAAGTGACACACGATGGCAAACGAGTTCTCTTCTGGCTGACAGCTGATGGCTGACCGCTGAAAGCTCCCACCCATGCAATCCGCGATCCAAGGCTTCCTGCGCTACCTGCGGATCGAGCGGAACTCCTCCGAGCATACGCTCAAGTCCTACAAGGACGACTTCAACAGCTTCTGCGAATACCTGGCCGAGCGCGTCGGAGTCGAGCCGCCGCCGGACCAGATCACGATCCCGGTGCTGCGCGGGTACGTGACCTACCTGCACGAGTGCCAGTACGCCCGCACCACGATCGCCCGCCGACTCGCCTGCCTTCGCAGCTTCTTTCGCTACACCACGCGCGAGGGGATTACGCCGAACAACCCGGCCAAGGCTCTCCGCACTCCGAGAGTCGGACGCAAGCTGCCGAACTTCCTGACCACCGAGGACATCGTCAAGCTGTTGGAAGCTCCGCCCGCGAATACCGCGATGGGCCTGCGCGACCGGGCGATCTTGGAAGTGATGTACTCCGCTGGGCTGCGAGTCGCCGAACTGGTCGGCGTGAACGTCGAGGACTGGAACCGCGACGCGAACATCCTGCGGATTCGCGGCAAGGGCAAGAAGGAACGCATCACTCCCATCGGCACGTTCGCCGCCAAGGCCCTCGACCGCTGGATGGAAGTCCGCATCCAGTCCCCGACCGGCAAGCCCCAAGAAGTCGCCGCGATCTTCCTGAACAAGTTCGGCAAGCGGCTGACCACCCGCAGCATCGGGCGGATGCTGGAGGGGCACATCGTGACCTGCCACCTGCAACAGCACGTCTCCCCGCACACCCTGCGGCATACCTTCGCGACGCATCTGCTCGACGGCGGGGCCGACCTGCGCAGCGTGCAAGAACTCCTCGGTCATAAGAGCCTGACTACGACCCAGATCTACACGCATGTGAGCACCCGCCGACTCAAAGAAACCTACGAAAGCGCCCACCCGCACTCGAAGCGCGACGCCGGGTAGGGACAAGCAATCAGCCGTCAGCGATCAGCCAGGCTGGCGAGCCGATGGGCGTCAGCCCTCGGATTCTTGGAGCGTTCAGTGAAGAGTGCTATGAGTCGGGACAGTGACATAGATGACCCACTCGGAACGGTCAATGTTGCGATAAATCGTTGGTCATTCATGTTAAATCGATGGCAATCTCTCAGTATCCTCACCTCACAGGTCTGACCGTTGAACGACCCGCTGACGACGTGTTCCACCAATGCGTGCGAGCTGGGAAGCGAGTTGCGGACATGGGATCTCTCTTCGTTTCATGGACTCCCCATCCGACTCGTCGATTTGGTGCCCAATGGCTCGGCACAAAAACCAGAAGTCGCGCGACGTGCGGCGAACACTCCGGGCTCGCGTCGCAGCTGCCGTTACGGAAGCGTTTCCGGGCTGCATCGCTGAGTTCAGCGGTGGAGTCGCCAAGAGCCGAATGGCCACTCGTGGTCCGACCCTTGGATTTCGAGTCAAGGACGGGCAAGGCAAGTACCGCTCGAACCTCATCTGGGTGGATCCCACCTATGAAGGTGAGTGGAATGGGGCTTGGATTGCGCATGCGGTCAAGAAGTCCAACCAGTGAACGAGAGTCCGAACACCGAACCATGCTCATCATCCGCCCGCCCGAGTTGTTTCGCCCTGACAGGGCAGTAGGGATATGTAGATCCAGGCCCTTAGGGCGGCACTCGCTGCGGTCGCGGTATTCTGAGCCGATCTGTGGCTGCCCCTGCGAGGCGAAGAGGCGGCAACTGAACCATTCCTTCCGCCGAAGCTGCCACACCGACGAGGAGAGTTGCAGACGTGAGCCTGTCGATGCCCCGTCAGCGTTTCGACGCGTTGTGGCTTGCAACCACAAACCGACGGCGGACTGACATCCCCCGCTCGCTGTTTCAGTGACTCTCAACGCTCCTACCGCTTGGACGAGAACCGTCCGGCCGCCTGGGGCACGCGGTAGCCCTCTTTCTGGGGCTGGGGCTCGTCTTGCGTTTCGTACTCGTACTTTTGTTGCTCGATCGTCGCCTGTCGCTGGCGGACCTTCTGCCATTCCTGGATCTGGCTGGTCTTCGGTACAGCGGGCGTCGGCAGGGTGGCGGAGTCGCTGGTCGGCACGGGGACCGGGTTCATTGGGGCCGGGTTGTACTCGGGCAACGGGGTAACCGTAGTCGGTGTCGCGATCGGGTAGGCCGATCCGCCGAAGGCATACGACTGCCCACAGACCGGAGTTGCGACCTGCTGGACGGTCTGCTGAGGCACCCACTGCGTCGTGACCTGGGGGACTCGCTCCATCACCGTTTGTGGAACTTGACGATACTGGACCTGGGTCTGCATGACCGTCTGCGGGACATTCTTCGTGACCATGCGGGGCACCCAGACTTGCTGGTAGCCGCCCTCGTCCATGGTCACTTGCTTGTAGGTCGTCGTCGGCATCTGGACCTGCACCGCTTCCTGCCGCATGATGGTCTTCGGCACATCGCGATAGGTAATAATCTGCTGCGGCTGCACCACGGCCTGGGGGACCATCATCGGGGCCGAGTGAGGCATCATCATTGAAGGCTGACTGCACCCGCAGTCCCCCATCTCCATGGTGCCATCGCCAAACATCGAGGGACCGGAGATCCGCGTCCGGGTGTGTGACCGATAAACCCACGGTCTGTTGTCGCGGGCACGTTGCCGAGGCATCCAGGGTTGCTGACCACACGTCTGCTGGCCCATCATCGGCCCAAACATGGGGGCCATCGGGGCTTGTGTTCCGCAGGAGTTGCAACCGCCCATGGGCCATTGGGCACCCACCTGTGCGGGGAGGAGTCCTCCCACCAAAATCAGTCCCGCCCCAACGCGATGAATGAGATTCATATCCGGCTTCCCGCCCTGTGTTATCACTCGGTCTCCATCGGCAACATCTGCCGATCGGTGACACCGAATCACCCCTGACAGTCCGGGATATCGTCTTGCCGAATCGCTCAGTTCAATCGAAGCAAGGGCCAGAGTGGGCCACAGAGGGATTTCCGCCGAAGGTTCGGATTATCCCTAGGAGGACGGGAAGTGATCATGAGTTAATACTTTGGGCCCGCATCTTCTCGAAGCTCCGCTTCGCCCGCGTGCCAATAACTGATCTCTCCAGCCCATCGCGTCTGAACGAGGACAACCACTCAACACAAGAGGCGAGACTCCGATGGCCGAGTGCTTCGGTACGCGGCGAAGCAGAGCTTCGGGGATATTCCGTCCCAAGCAGAGATTGGGACGGTGGACAACGACCACCATTCAAAGCACACAGCCTTCGGAGGACCGAAGGCTGTGTGGCGAAATCTGTACTGAAGATAGTTCCCGCCTCAAGCGGCCCGGCGCATCGGCACCGAGGTCCGACCGGTCTCGACGCCAAACGCCTGGCCGACCGCTTTGATCACACGCTGCTGGCGAGCTTCGCCGAGTTCCGCGTAGATCGGCAGCGCGAGAATCTCGCGACTGGCCCGTTCGGCTTCGGGGAACTGTCCCGGCTTGTAGCCCAGTGATTGGAAGCAGGTCTGCAAGTGCAAAGGAGCTGGGTAGTAGACCGCGTGGCCGACCTGCGAGGTCTTCAACTGGTCCATCAGCTTGGCCCGCTGGCCATCGTGGACGCGGACGCAGTATTGATTGTAGACGTGGTAGTTTTGCGGCAGGGTGACCGGCGTCGTGATCGCGCCTTGCAGGCCCATGCTGGCGAACGACTCGTCGTAGCGGGCAGCGTTGGCCCGGCGGCCCTCCGTCCACTCATCGAGCTTTCGCAGCTTGACTCGCAGCACCGCCGCTTGCAGTGCATCGAGGCGGCTGTTGAAACCCACTTCAACATGTTCGTAACGGCCCACGTCTCCATGAACCCGCAGCCGACGCAACCGGGCGTTGAGGTCGGGATCGTCGGTCGACAGCATGCCGCCGTCTCCCGCACCGCCCAAGTTCTTCGTCGGGAAGAAGCTGAAGCAGGCAATCGTTCCCAGCACCCCGGAGCGGCGATTGTCATACTTGGCCCCGATCGACTGGGCCGAGTCTTCAATGATCGACAGACCATGCTGCACGGCCGTCCGCCACAGCGGCTTCATGTCGGCACATTGGCCATACAAGTGGACCGGCATGATCGCCTTGGTCCGGCTGGTGACAGCTGCGGCGACCGCAGCGGGGTCGAGGTTGTAGGTCAGCGGATCGATGTCGACGAAGACCGGCTTGGCCCCGACACGGACGATCGAGCTGGCGGTGGCAAAGAAGGTAAACGGGGTGGTGATGACTTCGTCACCGGGGCCGATGTCGAGAGCCATCAAGGCCAGCACGAGGGCATCCGTCCCCGACGCACACCCGACGGCGAACCGCGCATCGCAGTGGCTGGCGATCTCCGTTTCGAGACCCGCGACCTCTTCGCCGAGGATGAAGCCCTGCTTGGCGAAGACCCGTTCGACAGCCTCCATCACCTCGTCACGCTGAGTCTCAAACTGCTCCACGAGATCGATGAGGGGCACCGGCGCATTGTCCGGGTGGGTCATCGAGAGAATTGTCTGCGACATGCTGCGACTCCGTTCGCGACTCACGTTGCCAATCAATGGGAAAACCGTTCGGCTCCGCCAAACGACTACCCTTGGACATGAGACCATAGACCGGTGCTGGGAGAGTGTCAAGAGGTGGCCGCGAGGCCGGGAAGTCCAGCGGCAACAGTTGCCGTCCGCGAGCTAGAAACGTCAGCGCCGGGAGTCCGCCGCGAGCCAAGTGTGCGACTGACGCCTTCCCGTCGAGTCGGGAGAGCAGGCGAGAGTGAGAGTTCTCTCTCATTTCACTTGCCCGCCGCCAATTTGCCGGGTATCCTAGCGGTCACACGGTGGGATTAGCTCAGTTGGTTAGAGCGTCGGATTGTGGATCCGAAGGTCGCGGGTTCGAGCCCCGTATCTCACCCTTTTTTCGTGGGATAGGCTTCCAGCCTGTCTGGGCAATGAATGACAGGCTGGAAGCCTATCCCACTGCGGGAGTCCAGGGATGGAGCCGGATTCGATGGCGGTGCCGCCCCCTGACGCCATTTCAGTCGAGTTGTCGGCAACCTATGTGCCAGCCTCGCACTACCGTTGCCCCGGCGAGCCCGACGACATCTCTGAGGGTGTCCATCTCTCCCGTTTGTCGAACTTCTACCACAAGTGCCGCCTGTGCGAGCATCGCACCGACATCAGTCGGTTGGCCCCCTCGCTGCAAAAGCAGTGGGAGCAACTGTTTCACACCCCCGAGACGACGCAGCTCTTCCAAACCAACGGCGTTCGCGGGCTCTACCTCAATCAGCTGACTCGCCACGAGGCCTCCCAGGTCGCAGCTGCCTACACTGCCACCCTGCGCGAGGTCGCCGAAATCTGGCGGGCCCGGCATCCCGCTCCTCCTTCGCGTTGGCTGAAGGTCGTGTTCGGCCACGACTGCCGCCCCTCCTCGCCCGATTTGGCCATCGCGGCTGCGACGACACTCCGGCAGCATGGGTGCGAGCTGATCGATCTGGGGTGGTCGGTGCGTCCGCAACTCGACCATGTGTTGAGAGCGAGTGGAGCCGACGGTGCGTTCTTCGTGACGGGACACGGAGGGGCGGCGGGGTGGAACGGGTTTGACCTGCTGGGACCAGACGGGATCGTTTGGTCGCAAGGCGGCGTCCTCGACCTGGTCGAGCAGCGGTTCCACCAGTCCTGCCCCCGGCCCGAGCGCGAGGCCGCTCCGCAGTCGTTGCATGATGCCACACCGGAAACGCTCACCCAGCTGCGAAGGCAACTCCACGCGCTGCGGCCATTGCGAGTGGCGGTGAAGACGACAGAGCCAACACTGGAGAAGCTGCTGATCGCCTCTCAGTCTGACTGGCCGGGCGAGTTGATTATGGACTCCTCGATCGTCGCTTTTTTCTCCGAAAAAGAGCGTCCTTTATCGGAGAAAAAGGCGACGATCTCTCCCTTCGACATCACCTTCGACCTCGGCGAGGACGCTCGCCAGGTCTCCATGCGGGATGAGACTGGCCAGCCCGTCCCGGACGCACGCATTCTGTTCGGCCTCGGAGAACTGCTGCTCAATGAGCATCCGCATGTCGACGTTGTCTTGAACGACGCACTGTTCGATCGCTGCGGCTGGACGGTCGAGCGGTGCGGGCCGGGCTATCTGGTTTTCCATCGAGGCGGTACGACCGAAGAGCAGCTGGTCCGCACGATGCACTCGCTGAATTCCTCGCTGGGGCTGGATGGCGAGGGACGCTATTGGATTCGTCGCGAAGGCCACATCCACTGCGACGGGTTACTGACGGTGACGATGATACTCCGCTCTTTGAGCCGCACTGACGGAGTTGCTTCCGGATGGTGTCAGCGGTCGGATCAGGAGGACTCGCGTGCGTCCGATCGTTAGCAAGCGTGGGAATTGAGTCCCGCGTACCGATCGACGCTCTCACACGGAGTCAGCCCGCTCTTGGTGGGGAGACATCGCCCCGGCACGGGGGACTGACGTCCGCCCGCTCGCTGGGGTTTGGTGGAGCCACGCATGTCCGTCGTGCGAGGTCAAACATCCTGCCGACCGTAGAAACTTCTCAGCCGCTGGCTCGTCTGCTCGACCATAGTTTCCACCGAATAACCGCTGGTCTTCTCTTCGACCAATAACGCCGCCAGATCGTGAAGCGTCTCCTCTGCCAGTATCGGCTCCAAGGCCAAGAGCAACCGCCGCTCGACCAGATCCTCCAGCGTGGTCACCCATTCTTCGCGAATGATCGCCCGCACGAACTCGCGAGGCAGGGCGGTTCCGGCGATCAATGTCGGCCCGGCCTTTGTCGCCTTTTTCTCCGAAACAGGACGTCCTTTTTCGGAGAAAAAGGCGACAGACTCATGGCCGATTCCAACCATTGACTCGCCAGCGTCCTTCCGTCTCAACATCTCTCGGGACCGAGTCCCCACGAGTTTCCACACCGCCCGGCATGTCTCCACCGAATGCCCGGTCGCCGCTGCCAGAGACTGCAACTCAGCCTCCAGCCCGGCTCGATTCGCGGGATGATCCTCTCCGCCCGGAACCATGCGATCACGAGTCGTCACAGTCCGCTTCCGTCCAAGCAATGCGAGCACTTGATCCGCGACCAGTTCCCCAAACGCCCGGCAGGTCGTCAGTTTGCCGCCGATCAGCGTCCAGACCGGAAGACCTTCGACTTCTCGCCGATCAATCTGGTGGTCGCGGCTGATCGCAGCTGTCTTCGAAGAGTCGGAGTACGGCAGGGGCCGAATCCCGGCACAGGTCGCGTGGATGTCGGATGCAGTGATGGCAACTTGCGGAAAGAGTTCGTTGGTCAACTTCAGCAAGTAGGCGACCTCCGCCTCGGTCGAGCAAGCTACCTCGGGCCGTTGGTCGAAGCGCTCGTCGGTAGTGCCAATCATCACTCCGCTGTCGAGCGGGATCAGAAACACCAGCCGCCCATCGCTGGCCTCGGCATAGACCGCATCGACGCCGAGTGCCTCGACAAGTCCCGCATGGTGCGTGAAGAGATGCGTTCCCTTCGTCCCACCGAACAGCTGTGGTGCCTGCAATGGGAGGTCTTTGAGCGTCCAGTCGCCCCACGCTCCAGTGGCGTTGATGATGAGTGAAGGGGTGAGCTGCAGTAATGAGTGTGGGAGACGGGGAGAGGCTCCCGACCGAAAGTCTTCCTGCTCCCTCTCCCCCACGGGCGATAGACTTTCGGAACCGACTCCGCGGTGGGGGAGAGGGCTGGGGTGAGGGGGACCGGGGAAGCCTCCAGAGGCATGCGGTAAGTACCAGGGGGAGTGGCCAGTGGAAACTTCCCGTAGCCTGGCCCCCTAGGTCCGGGCGGAACGGACCTGGGGGTCCGTTCTACGGGTAATTCATCACTGACCGATCGCCCAAGGGGAGACCGAGAGACGGGAAATGGGGGAGAGGGGGAGAGGCTCGACACCGGTCGAATCTGGATCTCGCTCCCCTGAAGAACCGCCCGGTGGTATGTGAGTAACCGAAACTCGGTCCCCTGGGCCTTGGCGACCTCTTCCATGTCCCGCAACAGCGCCACACAAAACCGCTCGGGCCGCTCCATTTGCGCATCGAAGTACGCACACGACCAGGGGTACTCTTCCACCGGAAACGAGGGGCCGCCCGCACCCGTTCGATGGACTGCGTGCCTCGGCACCCTCTTGCTCCGCGCGAGCAGGTCATACAACCACAGCCCGAACCGCACCGTCCAGAGTCCCCGCCCACCTCCCGAACCGATCCATTTCCCCAAGCGTGTCCGGCTCAGCCCCAGAAACCGCAACCCAGCTGCAATGAAGCCCCCGAGCCGCCGCCGCACCGGGATATGCAGTCGCAGCGGAGACACAAACTGCGGAGCCAATCGCAACAGCCTGTCCCGCTCATGCAACGACTCCGCGACGAGTCGGAAGTCCCCGTACTCCAGATACCGCAGCCCTCCATGAATCAACCGCGACGACTTGGCCGTCGCCCCAAACGCGATGTCATTCGTATCCACCATCCACACTGGCACCCCGTTGAGTACCAGCTCGCGCGCCACGCAGATGCCATTCACCCCCGCGCCGAGAACCAGCACCGGGGCAGGGGGGATGGGCATGACGAGGCCTCTTAGGTTCGACGGGACGCCTGCATCGTAGGTAGTTCAGCGATCACGGGCAAACTCTGAAGAGTTCGTATCGACGCACGTGTCGGCAATCCTCTTCGCCGCGAGAGCGGCACCCGCAATTGGAAGCGATCGCCGCTCTCGCGGCTAAACGTGTTGAGATCGAACCTATCCGTGGGCTGGCGGCTCAGGCCGCTGCGCCCACGGCTACATGCGACAGCCGCTCTCGCGGCCCAGAGGACGAGACGAATCGTCGTATCATCACATTCAGGAATGCCGCCTGTGCCGCGAGAGCGGCACCCGCAGATAGCCGTGGGCGCCAGCGGCGCAGCCGCCAGCCCAAGGAATGCTGTCTCGCATCACCCCGCAGCCGCGAGAGCGGCGACCGCAACGTCCACCCGTAGAACATACTACTCACCACAAAACGCTTACCCGTGGAACTCTCCCTCAAACAGAAACCGAGGATCAAACTCGATCTCGTGTCTCATCAAAAAGGCGACATACTCCTCCTCAAACGTCTGCTTCTTATGGTGCTCTGCTTGATTCCGCAGATACGTCCGAACCGCGTCGATTTGGGAGTGGCTCACCGTGAACGCCGCATACCCCTTTTGCCATTCAAACCGAGTCGTCGTCTCCGGAAGTTCGTTGACCCATTTCGAGACCCCCGCCTTGATGTCGCGAACCGCATCGGAGACGGTGATCGTGGGAGGGAGCCCCACCAGCAAATGGACATGGTCCTCGACGCCTCCGATCTCGATCAGGTGCCCATTCAATCGGCGAACGATCCCTCCAAGGAACTCGAAGAGTCGCTCTCGAAACTCCCGGCGGAGCGAGGGTAGCCGGTATTTGGTACTGAAGACGATGTGGTAGGCGAGCTTGGTGAACGCTCCCATCGCGGACTCCGGTCGCCGCTCACGCGGCTTGATTCCAACTCGGATCAGGGTCCGTGGGCTGGCGGCTGGGGCCGCTGCGCCCACGGCTACCTGCGTCTGCCGCTCTCGCGGCCAAGAGGATGCAGGTGCAACTCAAACATGCACTCTAAGGCATGCCTCTTCGCCGCGAAAGCGGTGGCCGCAAATAGCCGTGGGCGCCGCGGCGCAGCCGCCAGCCCACGGAACTCTACGCTGTCATTCCCGTTATCGCCGGGAGCGAATAATAGTGGCACAGAGCCACTCCCGTCGCGTCAGCCACGTCGTTTGGCTCCAGTAGCTTCTCTAGCCGCAGTTCGCGCTGGACGGCTCGTTGGACTTGTTCCTTACTCGCGGTGCCGCTGCCGGTCAGGAGCTTTTTAATCTGCCTTGCAGAGTAGTGCATGATCGTCAGCTGAGCGTCGGCAGCTGCGAAGAGGATGGCCCCGCGGGCGTGGGCCATGAGGATGGCGGTCTTCGGGTGTTTTGGCGTCGAGAAGATTTGCTCGATCGCCATCGCTTGCGGGCGGTACTGGGCAATGACCTCGCGGAGGCCGGAGCCGATCTCGTGGACACGCTCCGCGAGGGAGAGTGCTGGAGTGGAGCTGATCACTCCTCCCTCGCGCAGAATGGGCCCGCGCGCGGTGCGTTCCAGAACCGCATACCCGGTCCGGTTCAGACCCGGGTCGATCCCCAGACAGATGTGAACGGCCTCGCCGATCAAGACGTTTCCCTGCCGCATGGCCATCCTTGGCCGACTCCGTTCTGGGGCTGGTCGTCAACACTGACGAGTAATTCACCACGGAGACACGGAGGCACTGAGTTTAGAGGGATCATCCACAGATTACGCAGATTTTCACAGATTCAGATTGCTTCGTTCAATCTGTGAAAATCTGCGTAATCTGTGGATCACTCTCTTCTCTAAAAAACACCACACAAGCCTCTCCAGATCAGCTTGCTCATTGTTCCTCTTCTCCGTGCCTCTGTGTCTCCGTGGTAAATTGTCACTCCGACCGATCCGGTTCCAACACGCCGATGTACGGCAGGTGCCGGAACTCCCCGTTGAAGTCGAGACCATACCCGACCACGAACGCGTCGGGAATCTCGAAACAATGGTAATCCGGGGCAAAGTTCACCTGCGACCGCACCCGCTTCCACAGCAGGGCCACCGATCGCACGCTGGCGGGCTCCTTCTGGCGGATCACATCCAGCAGAGCCGCCATCGTTCGTCCCGTATCAAAGATATCATCGACCAGCAGGAC
>JAYSUV010000426.1:0-36011 GCA_043718945.1 Planctomycetota bacterium | reverse complement strand
AGAGCGATCGCCCACCACGGAACCGCAGCTGTGCTGAGAGTGAACACTCCGCAGATCCAGACGAGCGCGAGTGTCAGTCGACGAAGGTCGGGGCGAGTGATTCGCTCATACCCCCAGATCAAGAGGATCATCAGGGGCAGACCGGTGAACAGAATCTGACCGCTGACGAGATGGGCCACGAGCGGATTCATCGGGAGGCTTTGCAAAGAGGGGCAGGGGCAATTCGAGGTGACCCACGGAAAGGAATGCAGGCTGTGGCGAATTGTCGTTTCCAGTGATACGTCGCACGCATTGCTCTTTGACAAACAAAAAACCACACCGCACGATTGTCGTGCGGTGTGGTTGGAGACTTGAGCAGCGGAGAGGAAGGAACGACAGGCTGGAAGCCTATCCCACTCACTCGCCGTAGATCTTGGTCATCTCTTCCGAGGCGAGCGGTTCGGCCAGCGAGTCGCTCGACACTTTCGTGCGGAATCGCATGTTGCCGGAGAGCGTGCCCTTGACCTTCACCCGGTAGGTCAGCGTCTTACCAGCAGCGACATCCGCGACAGGTTGGAACACGACCAATTCCTTGTCGTTGGCATGGCTGGAGTCTCCGCTGGCGGTCAGGAATTCCATCCCGGCGGGAAGTTCACAGGTCAGGCCGACGTTCTGGGCGGGTGCGGTGCCCTCGTTCTTGATACGGATTTCGTAGGCGGTTTCGACACCGACTTCGACCGGATCGTCGAGGTCCAGCACATCGACCACCAGTGAGGCAGCTCCCTCGATGCGGGTCGAGACTTCCGAGTCACTGATCGCCCCGTGTTCCGAGGTGGCTCGGATAAAGTGAGTGAACTCACCCGTCGATTTGGCATTCAGAACCACAGCGACCTGGGCTTCTTCGCCCCGGTCCAGACGGCCCACAAACCAGTTCAGCATCCGGTTCTGCGGGTCGTACTGGGCCCCGCGATCCGCCGAGATGAACTCGAAGCCATCCGGAACCTTGTGCATCACTCGCACATTGTCGGTGGCTGCTGCCCCGTCGTTGGAGACATGCAGGGTGTAGGTCGCATGACGGCCGAGGTAACGCAGGCTCGGACCTTCAATCGAAGCGAGCAGGCTCGGAGCGATGACGGTGACTTCCGAGGCAGCGGACTGGACCAGACCGTTATCGGCAGAGGCGTGAACCTCAATCACCTGGCGACCACCCGCCACGGCAGTCAGGGCTAGTCGAATCGGACGGTTCTCACCGGGGGCCAGATTGCCCAACTCCATCGTCAGACGCTCGCCGCGTGCATGTTCCAGACCGGCGGGAATGATCGCTTCGACTTTGACGTTGGCCGCAGTTCCCGATCCAGGATTGCTGACCATCAAGGTCTGCGAGGCATTCTCCCCCACCATGACTTCGGTGCTGCCTTCGAGCTTCACGGCGAGCAACGGCTCGGTCACCGCAAAGCTCGTCGAGGCGGCTCCGGTGAACCGGACATTGGCACTGGCGGCTACCTCGCCCCGCTCGACCGGAACGAAGTTCACATGGACGATCTTCTCTTCACCGGGGGCGATCTCGTCGAACTCCCACACCAGACCGGTTCCCGACTCAGGCTCTGGGCTTGAGCTGACCAGTCGCACGTTCGAGGGGAATTTCGCTTCGATCTCGACATCCTTGGCCTTGACTGACCCGGAGTTTTTCACCACCAGATCGCAGCTGGACTCTTGGCCCACCGTCACCGCGCCGGTGGATCGCCATTCGACCGTCACGTTGGGGGACTGACTGACTTTGTCCGATGGCTTGGTGACCGGACTGTTATAGGTGGAGTTGAGGTCGGACGATGCGACCGCCACAGCTGGGATTTTCTCGACGGGTCGAGTGGTGGAGCGGGTGACAGTCAGGCGACTTCTGTTGGGAGGAGCCGCTATCGGTTCTGGTGCAGGTGCCTCTGGTTCGGTCGCTGAGGCTTGTGTCAACGTATTGGAAGCTGCGACATCCTCGGGCTCCGCGCCGACACTGATCGGTGTGCCGAGTCGAGGCTTTGTGGTCCGAGCCACAGCAGGTTTTGCGACAGGAGTCTTCGCAACGGGTGGCTTGGCGGTCGGTCGCGAGACGACTGCCGATGCGCCACGAGCGGGCTTAACGGGTGGGGCAGGTTTCTTCGGTGGAGTCGGCTCGAAGTCTGCGGCGACATCCTCCTCGCGAACGGCTTCTGTCGCCCAAGCGGGCTTGTCGCTCGATGCCGTTTTGACGGGGGGAGCGGCCTTCACGGGCGGACGGACAGCGACGCGGGCTGCCGGAGCGGCCGCTGGTGCCGGACGAATGATCGTCTTGGCGGGTGCGGACTTGGTAATTGCTTCCGCATGCTCCTGATTTTCCTCGATCTCGTCGAGTGCTTCCAGCCGGTCGAGTTCCTCGGCGTCATCGAGCAGCGCGGTCTTCGCGATGACGGGAGCCTTGCGGGCCGTCATGGTTTTCGTGTTCGCTGCCGCTTTGGGAGTTCCCTTGTCCGCTGGGGCCAAGGACTCGGATGGAGCAGCAGTCACGGAATCAGCCTGCGACTCGTCCATCATTTGACGGACAGATTCCGGAGACGGAGCCTCGGCATTCGGGGACTCCGCGGGAGACTGCTTCTCCCCAAAGAGTTCGCCGTAGTTCCTCAGCTTGGAGGATTTGGCCGCCTCTTTCGTGGGAGCAGCTGCGGGTTTGGATCGCCCCAATCCGAACAGGGACTTCGAACGCTCTTGGGCCCAGCTCGGAACCGCCATTCCGGCAGCTCCGCAGAGAGCCAATGCCCACAGATACTTTCGCATCACCCACTCCTTGGCAATTCGTCGCGATGACTTGGACGCATCGCGAGCCGACTCTTCCGATGCGATACGCGCATCCACAAAGAAAAATCGGTCACTGGCAGAACAATCGGCTGTAGGGATTCTTCCACTTGATCGGAAGGATGCGTCTTCGTCGACTTTTCCGAATGTAGTAGCTGTTCGGGAAGCGACCCGTGAGTGGGTGTACCGGAGGGCGGTATCCGTTGGTCACGAACTCTACCAGCTGAGAGTCCAGTCCGTTTTTTCGGTCCCACACATCCCACGGGTCTCTTCCGCAGGTCTCCGAAAACTAGTCGTCCGCTCCGGGCAAGCCCCAACAGACGTAACGGATAACACAGTCGACCTGATCGCAGCGGGTTCGAAAAGGCTGCCGAAGTGCGCTGATTCGCCACCGGCAAGGAACGCAGGATGGCGAAGAGGAACCTTCCGATTTCCGGCAGAAAGGAACCGATGGTCAATCGTGTGCCCTTCTGCACTTCGTCTCCTGTTCTGGGTGGTGCCGGCTGATGCTGCGTTCCCTGCTTCGATATCTACCGACCGGCGATAACCGCCGCAATACATACGCGGCGCTGCTCGTGTTGTTCACGTTCGGGGTCTATCACTGGAACACCGACCCCGAAGCGTGCGGCGGCGACCCGGTCGCATTGCCACGGCGTCACAATCAACTGTTAATGGTGTCGATTGCCACCCCGCTGCCGAAGCCTGTGGTCGCGACGCAGGACATCCTGCACGCGGTTGAGGAAAAGCTCGCATCGGATTCGAGTACAGCCACCACGACTCCTTCCACGACACCCGTTGTTCCAGCAGTGGAGGAGATCAAGTCTCCCGAAGGGACTGTCCTGACAGGACGCTGGGCTCTCACGGCGAGTCAAGACTCTCTCCGACGAGGTCAGGAACTCCTGGAGCAGACTTCCGATTACTCGGCTCAGTTCCGGCGGCAGGAGCGTATTCATGGCGAACTCATGGACCAACAGTCGATGCATCTGAAAGTCCGCCACGCACCGTTTAGCCTCTATATGAAATGGACCGAAGGCGACAAAGGGCGTCAGCTGATCTTTGTTGAGGGACAACACGACGACAAGGTGCTCATTCAGATTGGGGGAGTCGCCGGTCGGCTCACAGGAGCCTTGGCGATGGATCCAGATGATCCCCGCGTCCGGGCAGAGTCCCGCTATCCGGCCACCTCCGCAGGGCTTCTGGCTCTGACTAAGATGATTTTGAGTCACCACGAGCAGGACTTGAAGCGAACCACAGGGATCACCAGCGAAATGCGAGACGGCGAGACGTTCGACAATCGTCCCTGCTTTCTGACGACACTGGTCTACGACAGCCCGACAACAAGTCCAGACTACTACAAGTCGCTGATCCTCATCGACAAGGAACTCTTGGTCCCCGTCTGTGTCCGCAACTACACCTGGGTGCAAGGCCAAGCCCCCGCCAAGGAAGATGAAGACAGTCTCATCGAACATTACTCCTACACCGGACTCGAAATCAACATCCAGTTGACCGATAGTGATTTTGGGAAGTCGAAGTACAGGATGCGGTAAGGCCAGCTGAGTGGCGGGGAGACGATTTCGTCCGGCGGCCTCATGCCGCACCGTAGCGACTTTGGGATCACCGTATCTCCGATTTATTCTTCAAGCGGACTGAAATGACAAATTCGGGTGATCGAGATGTGAGCCGCCAGGCGCTAGCCGCGGGTTCTTCTCATCGTCCACCCACCAGGACCCGCGGCTAGCGCCTGGCGGCTCACAAATGTGTCATTCCTGACCGCTCGAAGAATAGCTGAGACCTATCGGATCAATGATGGGACTTTGAGCGGTTCGTCTGGTTTAATCGGAACTCAACGGATCGCTCTGCTGGATGGCTTCTGTGGTGGGGAATCTCTGAGTACGAATCAAGTCGCCGGGAATGGTCAACTCAACTCGTTGCCATGCAGGTCATGGCTCGATACGAAAATGGACTTATCAACGCTTCCCAGACCAGCATTCGGAGAATGCAAGTCCAGGAAAAACGACATTCCATTCCGCCCAGTGTCTTCCAAGGAGGGACGCACGATGCTTCGTACTCATCTCATATTGTGGGGGCTTGTGGCCCTGTCGCTGACTGGTTGTGCTTCGACCAAGACATCCAACACGGCCCGTACGGCCACAGAACAGCTGCTGATTTGCAACGCGGTGGACCAGGCCCTCGATAAGATTGATTTCCGGGCTTTCCAGGGGCACACGGTGTTTCTGGATGACCGGTATGTCGACTGCCTCGATAAGCAGTATGTGATTGCGTCGGTCCGGCATCGCATCTTGCATCAGGGGGCCATTCTTGTCACGAAACCCGAGGAGGCCGAAGTCCTCGTAGAAATGCGTACGGGCGTCGTCGGAACAGATCTGGCTGAGTCGTTTCTCGGCATTCCCGAAGTCACCGTTCCGGGGATGCTGACGCTGCCTGAAGTTCGAGTTCTGACTCGCCAAGTGCAAACCGGAACTGCGAAGTTGGGGATCGTGGCGGTCGATGCGAAGACCAAGGAAGTCCTCGGCGAAGGCGGCATGACTCTCGCCCGCTCGGACGACAGTGCATGGTTCGCTGCGGGGATCGGCCCGTTCAAGACGGGGACGATCAACGGGGAAGTCAAGCGGATGACGAGCGGTCCGGCGGCGATCATGCGGGACCGATTGCCAGCCACCGTGGCATTCTCGCCCCCGCATTCGCAGCAAACACTGGAAGAGCCACCAGTGCAGTACACCAATACCACGCAGACCGCGTTTGAAGAGGAGCCAGCCGCAGCAGAGGCTCCATAACTTGATCAATGCCACCTGCGTGCCTGCCCCGCAGGTCATCCGGAGTCCGGACGACACCTTTGAAAATGGGTGTCGTCCGTTTGTGTTGATTATCGTCACCGAAAATGGGGTAGCCCTATCGCCATCGGCAGTTTTTGCAGAGGCCACGGAAGCATCTCGGAATTCCGCAGAAGACCTCTTGACCGGATTCGGGAACAGTCATAAGTTTCCCGCGTTCGATCGCTGACGCGAAAGAACAACACGTCGCGTGTCGCTGCCAGCCAAGGATGGCTGGCACGGTGAATCGAAGGCATGGAGGCCGACGATTCCCGCTTTTTCCTCGCGTGATGGTGTTGCTCTGAGTGTGAAGCGAATTCTCATCGCCCCCGGAAATAGCTTGAGTCCAAAGCCCCCCTAGGACTCGCTGTTTCCGGGTTTTTTATTTCACGGTCTCGAATCGTTTCGGCCAATGGAAACATTGCCGACAGACTTCGGAAGGAGTGTGGTCTCTCGCCACTCTACGCAGGGTTCCAGTCCTCAGATCCACACCGGAGACTCATGTCTGCCCGGACTCGTCCCCGTCGCTCCGTTCAACAGCCCGATTTATCCCGAAGGGATTCCAGCTATTAGCCGGTGGTGAGCGCAGCGTCACCACCGGTCAGCGGACGCCCGTGCCAGCCTATCCCGAAGGGATTGCAGCCCTGCGTGGCGTTGACTCCCGCGCGTCGGCAGGAATCCCTGCGGGATACGAGAGACTCAGGGAACGCGAACCGGTGGTGTCGCTTCGCTCGACCACCGGCTATGGGCTGTGACCCCTCCGGGGTGGAAGAATGGCCTCGAATCCCGAGGATTCTGCGTACAATGACGACCGCACTCCTTCGGAAGTCTGGCCGCTCGCCTTGAGACTCACCGAGCCACAGGGGTTGCGGCGGGCACGCGGTCGGCTCTGACGGCAATTCCCGCCTGGTCGGTCCAAACTTGTGACAGCCAGATCACGGCGGTGCCGTCACGACTGCCGGTCAGCACTTGTCGTCCATCCGGCGAGAACGCGACGCTGGTGACATCTTCGGTATGTCGACTCAGCGTGAGTATCTCCTGGCCAGTCTTGGCGTCCCACACTTTGGCGGCCTGGTCCTGGCTGCCGGTGATGATGCGGGTCATGTCGGGTGAAAGTGCGACAGAGGTGACGCTCGCCGTGTGCCCGGAGAGGGTTCGCTGAGACTCACCCGTCGCGACATTCCAAACGCGAGCCGTGTTGTCTTCGCCCCCAGTGACCAGTTGCTGGCCGTCCTTCGAAAACTCGGCACACAAGACCGCAAACCGGTGTCCTTTGAACTCGCGGACGAACTCTCCGGTCGTCGCGTTCCACAAGCGGGCGGTCCCGTCACTGGAGGTGGTGGCCATGAATTCCCCCTGCGGCGAGTAGGTCGCAGAACGCACTCGGTCGGTGTGCCCCACCAACGTTCTCACCACGGCTCCGGTCTCGACGCTCCAGATTTTGGCGGTGCCATCGTCGCTCGCCGTGAGTACGGACTTCCCATCGAGCGAGAAGACAGCTGAGTTCACGAAGCGGTCATGCCCCCCTTCCAGCTTGCGGACAACACGACCAGTTTGAGCGTTCCAAATCTTGGCCGAGTTGTCCCAACTGCCGGTGACGATCAGATCTCCCCGAGGTGAGAAACTGGCCGAGGCCACTGCTCCGTGAGGACTGAAGCTCATCTTCTCCTGCCCGGTCTTCACATCCCAGAGCCTAGCATCGCTGCCTCCCACGGTCAGTACGTCATCAGTGCCGGGGACAAATGCCGTCGACCAGAGCAAACCACCATGCAGGTTGAGGTCGACCAGCGGGCCGAGTTTGCCTCCGGGTTGCGGAGACAAGACCTCCTTGCCGGACTTCATATCCCATAAGCGGACAGTGCGCTCCTCGGAATTCGCCGTGAGTAAACTCTGGCCATTCGCGGAGACGCTAATTGAGAACACGTCACTATTGAACGGACCGAGTGTCTGAGTAACCTTCGCCTCGGAGGTGTTCCAGACTCGCAACTGACGATCGGCACAGCTGGTGACAACGGAGTCTCCTCCGGGGATCAGTTGCATCGTCAACACGGCATCGGGGTGCTTCAGGATCAGTCCCGGCAACTCGGCTCCCGTCGCAACATCCCAGTGACCAATCGTATTGTCTCCGCTGGCGGTCAGGACGCGCGACCCATTGGCCAGAAACGTGATGGCCGAAATACGGCGAGTGTGGCCATCGAGCTTGGACACGATGCGGCCCTCTTCAATGTTCCACAGCTTCACATGCCCCTTGGCGTCTCCGGTGGCCAGCAGTCGGTCGTCTGGCGAAAATGCCAGAGCGGTGACCTCGGACAGGTGGGCTTCCAACTTCTTCAACCGTTTTCCAGTTGTGGCATCCCACAACTGAGCGGACTTGTCGTCGCCGCCGGTGGCGACCCAGCGCCCTTGATGCGACAGTGTGGTCGCTGCACTGCGACCACTCCCATCCAGACGCAGCAGTTGTCCCCCGGTGCCGACATCCCAGATGCGTGCGGTGTTATCGACAGCTGCGGTGAGTAGGCGTCGGCCACCGGGAAAGAACACCGCCGTCGAAGCGAGATACCCGTGTCCCTCGGTCAGGGTCAGGCCGGGCTTTCCGGTCTTGGTGTTCCAAGTACGAGCGGTGCGATCCCGGCTGGCGGTGACGATCTGCTGCTGGTCCTGTGAGTAGGCGGCGGAGAGGACGGCATCTGAATGACCATCCAGGACTCGCCCCTGGAGAGTTCGAATTTCTTCGTTGCCGTCAATGCTCCACTCACGAACAGTGTGATCTTGCGAGGCCGACAGAATGTGTTTGCCATCCGACAGAAACGCAGCCGCCTGCACGCGCCCCCCGTGCCCTCGAAAAGTCTTGATCCCCTGCGTTGTGACGTAGTCCCAGACTCGCACAGAGTTGTCTTGGCTACTGCTCAGCAGCAGTGTTCCATCGGGAGAGAATCCGACCGAACGCACGGCGTCCGTGTGTCCTTCGAAGCTGCGGAAGCGCGGGGGAGCCACGTCTGCACCTGCGGCGAGGCTCTTGTAATCAATCGGCTGAACATCGCCGGGGCTCCACACCAGGACTCGGCGATCATGCCCCGCAGAGACCACTTGCTGGCCATCGGGCGAGAACGCCGCCGAGAAGACCGGTCCGTGGTGCCCCGCGAACGGCGGAGTGCGTTTGTCTGTACTCACATCCCAGACAATCGCCGTCCCATCATGGCCGGCGGTAACGATGTGCTGCTCATCAGGCGAGAACGCCGCTGACCAGACCCACCACGTATGCCCGGAAAACTGGCGGACTTCCTTCCCCGTCTGGGTGTCCCAGAGGCGAGCGGTCTTGTCATAGGAACTCGACAGCAGGCGGGAGCCATCCTTCGAGTAGGCCAAGCTGAGTACCTCGTCGTCATGTCCCGCGATCACCTGCAGACGTTTACCCGTGGCGATGTCCCACACTTGGATGTAGCCCGCCGCGTCGCTGCTGCCCGTGGCGAGGAACCGACCGTCAGGAGAGAAAGCGACCGCATTCACATACTCGCCCTCATGCTTCAGCGTCTGGAGTACCTGCCCTGACTCGCGATCCCACACCCGAGCCAGTCCGCCCCAGCCGCCGGTCGCAAAGCGCTGACCATCACGATCAATGGCCAGCGCTTCCAGTGGCGACTGCGCATCGAACGACCGCTCACTCTGCGAGCACAGGTGCATCAGACGCCCCCATTCCCAGTTTCGCAGCTCCGGCTTGCAGGTCTTCAGCACCTCACGAGCGGCATCGAAGGCATTCTTCTCGATCTGCGATGCGGCCAGTCCAATCTTCGAGATATAGGCTTCGTACTCTTCCTTCTGTTTGGCGAGTTCAGCTTTCTCGCGTTCGGACACGGCGAGCTTCTGCGAAGCGATGGCGGCCACCTTGGCCGCTTCTTCTTGCTTCGCCGCTTCGACAGCTGCGAGCTTGGCCTTCTCTTCCAGCTTCTGCGACTCTTCGGCCTTCATGCGTTCGGCGACCGCGATCTGTCGTTGGGCGTCGGCGGTCATGCGTTGCTTAACCGCTTCCTTCTCAGCGGCCAGGGCGAGAACCTTGGCCTTCTTTTCCTCCTCAGTGGCGGCCACCGCTTTCGCCTTTTCGTCCAAGGCGACCTTCTCCGCACTGGTCGCACGAGTGGCTTCTTGGACGGCCACGCCTTCCGCCTTAGTCGCGCGAGTCGCTTCAGCCACGGCCTTCGTTTGCTCCGAGCGAATCCACACGGCCGCGCCACTCACAATCACGAAGACCGCCGCGACGAGTCCAATGGCTGCTCGCTTGAGGACGACCAGTCTCCGCTGCCGGGCGATGCGATCCTGCTGGGCATCGAGCAGCTCTTTCCGCAGGGTGGCATGCTCGGGCTGGCCTGCGGTCAGGAGTGACAGACCAAGGTCGAAGTCCCCCTTCCGCTTCGCACTCCCCGCGTAGGCCAGTTGGGCGTGCGAGACTCCGGCTGCGGCCCGCTTGTTTCCCGACCAGAGTTCGTGGGCTTCTTGAAAGCCGAACAGCGCCCGCGAGTAGTGCTGATAGTCGTTCGTCTGATCGGCTTCGAGGAGGTCGTCCTCGGCTCGCGACGAGAGCAGCACGCTTTCCGAGTGCGACTGATAATCGCGAATCGCAGACTGCATGGCCTTCACGTCGGAATAGCGATCCTTCGGCTCGGTGGCCATCGCCTTCAGGGCAATGTCGACCAGCTCACCCGACTTCTCGGTCGGGGCGATCTCATTGCGGGCCGCTGCCATCAGACACTTCATCACGTTTTTGGAAACGTGCGGAGGCAAGCCGGTGAGGATCTCATACAAGATCGCGCCGAGCAGGTAGATGTCGCTGGCCGGACTGATTTTGTCGATGGGGCCAGTCGCCATCTCGGGGGCCATGTAGGCGGGCGTCCCCCCCATCGAAGCCGAACTGGTAATGCTGCGAGACTTGCGAAACCCCTTGAGCGGGTGAGCCAGTCCCCAGTCCATGACCAGGACTTCGCCGAACTCCCCGAGCATGATGTTCTCGGGCTTCAGGTCGCGATGGACGATCCCGCGCGCATGGGCGAATCCGATCGCGTCGGCAGTTCGCATGAGGATGTCGAGATTCTCGGCCAGTGATTTCTGAGCGATCACCTTCTGCCAGGGAGTCCCCTGCACCTTCTTCATCGAATAGAACAGGTTACCCTGCGAATTCGCTCCAACATCGTAAATCGGCACGATGTTCGGATGATCGAGGTCGCCCGTGACGACGACTTCCGCCAGGAACTTGGCCTTCTGCTTGTCATCGGTCGCAGCTGCCCCCTTGATCATCTTGAGGGCGACATTACGATCGATCGAGGTCTGCCGGGCATCGTAGACGACCCCCATGCCGCCTTCACCAAGTACCTTCAGCAGTTCATACTCGTGTTGATGGCCGCCCGGATGTTCGTCATCTAGGTCTTTTGTGTCCGCCAGTGTCTTGGTCTTAATGACCAGTGACTGCTTAACGGTTTTGGCCTGACGCTCCTCTTTGGCCTTCATCGTCATGTGGGGGCGTATATCTCCCTGTTCGCCCTCGTCTCCCCAGACCGATTGAATCGTCTTCAACATCAACTCGGGGACATCATCCGACACGAACGTCATGTCCGCGCTGCGGTCAGTCGACGCTCCGTCGCTGAGAGAGTCATCGACATACGTCTGCATGCCCTCGCCCGCAGGAGTGACAGCTGCGAACTCATCGGAGACGACGGTTCGACCCGAGTCTCCCTGTTCATCTTGGGCAGGGAAGCTCGCCGAAGCGACCGTGCGATTTGGGTCGTCGAGGTCCGCAACCGATCCGCTCTCAATGGGCTTTGTTGCCGAGGGACTGTCTCCGAAGTCGTCCGAGACAAGTGTCTGTGCGGTGTCGGAGGAAAAGTCCGGTGCAGGGGCAACGCCCTCGGGTGCGTCATCTGACTGAAACGTCCGCTCCGAATCCGCTGGCTGATCAGCCCCATCGTTCACCGCTGCTGGAGTCTGTTCCCGGATCTCATCCGAAACGAAAGTCTGCTCCGACCCACCGGCTGAAGGTTGAGACTCACCCAACCTGCTGACCGAAAAGGGGTCAATGGTATCGGACGAGGGCGCACCACTGCCTCTCTGGAACTCCAGCGAGGAATCACCAGTTCCTGCCAATCTCTGGCCGCAGTGCGAGCAGACCCCCGAGACCAGATCCTGACCCAGGACTCGCTTCTGACATGCCGGACACTTCAACATTGCATCAACTCCACGCGGTGCTGAAACCTCCTGTCAGCCCGCAACTTTCCACTCACCATGTTCTCATGTCACATCCTCGTGAACATGCAGCATCACTGACCCGTTGGAATTCAAGAATCTTTCTGGATCGGCGTGCGTGCATACTTCCGAAACAGCTGGGCAGCGCGGCTGAGGCTCGCGGAGTGCTGAGACGCCCCCCGGTGATCCTTCGGAGCAGTGACCTGGATTCCCGCCCAGAGCCCTATGACTCCGGCGAGCATCACCGAACTTCCGGCCAGTGCGTGATCGTGGCCGTTCGGTGTCGGTGCTGTTGAGTCTGTCGGAGTATCGTCGGAGGACCATTCAGCGGACTCGGGCTGCGGCGCGGCAACAGGCTCGGCCCGCTTCCACGCGCGACGGGCCGCAATCGAGGACCATGTGCCCCAGATCGGGAGCGTATCGCCATCGGCTCGATTCGCGGGCATGGACAGTTCGCCCGGCTCACGATCTGAACCTGCTGCAGGAATCCCGTGTGGAGGCAGCGACCACATGATCGACTGTCCGGGCTCTACGGCTTCCTCTTGCTCGCCGCCGTCGGGATTGGCCCCTGAGCTCTCTTTTGTCGCTTCGGTTTTCTTCTGGGTGGCCGAGGGCGGACGGTCCGATGCCTCCGTATCGTCGGCGATCTTGCCCTGTCGCACTTCGAATTCCAGGAGCAGGCGTTGACGCTCCTCGCCGGGCTCCTGCAACTGGAAGCGGTACTTGCCATCCGGCAATCGGCCAATGACATCCAGCATCTCTTCCAGCACTGTTTCCGGCAGGACCACACGCTGCTTGACATCGCCGTCTGGGGAGAGGACTTCCAGGGTGACCAGTCGTTCCGCGACCTGAGTATCGTCCGAGCGGACCGCCTCGGTTCGACTCGACGAACTGTCGGACAGCTGCACGCCCCCTTGTTGCAGGATGTCGAGGAACTTCGTCGCTTCGGGGATCGCTAGCAGGGTCACGGGGGGCGTGACATCAAACGGAAACGAGGCGAGGCCCTCGCCCGGGACGGGAATGACTGTGGCCAAGACCCGGGTGTCCTGGAAGATCACCTGTCCGGGATGGGCCTCATTGCCGGGAGCAGTGAAGACTTTCGAGTGGACTCCCGCGAACGGTCCCGCTTCCGCCGGGCGAGTATCAGTGAGATACACGGCACGACTCAGGTCCGTGTTGATATTCTGCGCCGGGACTGGAGGGGGATTCAGCACCCCAATATCGGGGACGGAGCCGACAGGAGTGTTCACGTTCCGGGCGGTCAACACCACTTGCGGATCGTGTGACACCTGCACGTTTACCAGAATCGGGGCCGACTGGTCATCGGGGTTAGGGTTCCCTCGATATTGGTGTTCGAACGTGTAGTTCCCGGGATCAGCAAACGTGGTCGTCGTGAATGTTCCGTCACCCCAGAACACAGTCACCGTGATGTTGTGCTCACCGGGCCGGCCAATATCCATACTCAGGGAGACACCACCCAGTGATGTCACCTGGGGCGATTGCACGTTAAAGACCAGCGGCAAGGTGTTGGTCACAGCCCCCGTCCCTGTTCGCAAAATCACATCGTTCGCCACAGTATGCTGTGTGACATCTGGGGTGGTGTTGGGGTTCTGAGAGCCCAGGACAATCACACCACTTGTCGCGGTGATGCGAATCATCCCCGCGCCCGCCACCCAGACATCGTTGGCCACTCCGGTGTCGTGGACGACCACGTCTCGTTCCCCGGTCAGCGTGATGTCCCCGGTCCCTCCGATCACCGTGATCGGTGCATCGACCAGCACATCGCTGCTGGCCCCGACAGCTGTGAGGGTGACCGCACCGCCCAGTGAGGTAATGCCCGTCCCACTGGCGACGACCGTCAACGTCCCCTGAGTGGTGACGACGACCGAACCGCCGCCTTGCTGACCGATATGCTGAATCGCGAGTGCGTTCTGCTCGTCGACGCGGACATTCCCTGACGTGGAATTTGTGACGTTCAGTGCTGCGATGGTGGTTTCGAGGGAATTTGTGGAGCCCACTCCAGTCGCGCTGAGAATGGTCACTTGTGAACCAACCGCATCGGCGATGATGTCACGGTGCGTATCGCCCCCATCGATCACTCCTCCCTCGCGCGAGATCAGTCGGACAGCATTCGTCGTCGCGTTCGTGGTCTGAAGACTGCCGAGCGTGATCGAGCCATCCGCAGTCATCGTGATTGTCCCGGCTCCCGCGTGGAGGACCGCTCCATTCGCCATCACCACTTCGCCGCTGTCCATTCCGCCATTGTCCTGGTCGGCGGTCACGGTCACATTTCCCAAGGTCGACTTGATGTCGCCATCGGCATCGAACCGGATGTCGTTGTCGGCCAGCAGCGTGATGGCTCCATCGACCGTCTGGATTCCGTCGCGAACCACAATGTCCGAAGTGGTCCCGTTCGCATCGAGCAGCAATGTCCCGGCTCCACCCACAGAGATCGCGTTCGTTGCGAGACCCCGATTGTCGACGGTGATCGTCCCATTCGTCGTCACCACATCGACACGCCCACCACCCGACTGAGAGACTCTCTCCAACGTGATCGCATTCAGCTCATTCAGGCGGACATGGCCCGACGTGGAGTTGGTCGCATCGAGCGCGGCAATCGTCGTCTCCAGCGCGTTCCCGGACCCCACCCCCCTCGCTGCGGAAATCGTCACGACTGCTCCGACTGAGTCCGCCAGGATGTCGCGGTCAGTGTCTCCCCCATCCACGACTCCTCCGCTGCGAGTCACCAGAGTGACAGCTGCCCCGGTCGCATTGGCCGTCTGGATACTGGCGAGAGTGATGTCTTCATCGGCTCGCATTTCGATGGTGCCGGTGGCGGCATCGATCACGGCCCCATCTCGCATGAACAGTGCGCCGCCGGAACCGGCATCGGCGTTGGCATCATCGTCTGCCAGCACCGTGATGTTTCCGCCTTGTGACTGAATCTGGCCTGTGACTCCATTCCCGGGTTCGCCGATCAAGATGTCGTTGTCGGCGAGAAGGGTGATGTTTCCGCCGGTGGTGTCGATGGCATTTCGGATGTCGAGGTCCGCGCGGTTGCTCTCCGCTGACACTCGTATCGAACCGGTGCGTGCATGGATTCCGCTGCCGCCGTCGGTCGAGGCAGTCACCACGATCGTTCCCTGCGAGGTGATCGCCACATCACCCGCACCCTGCTGGTCAATCTGCCGAATCGAGATGCCATTCGCGTTGACTTCATCAATCCGCACGTCGCCGCTGACGAGGACATCGTGATTCGAAGCGTTGACCGCCTCCAGATGAGCGACGCTCGCTTCGAGTGCCGCATCGGCTCCCCCACCCGTGGCGGACCCGATCCCGGTCACCGCGCGCAGTGTGACGCGGGCTGTGGCACTCTCGGCCACAATGTTTGCGGTCCCCGCATCTCCTCCGTCGATGATCGCTGCACAATTCGAAGTAATGCGGATCGCATCCACGGTGCTGTTGGTCGTGATTACCTGTCCCAGCGTGATGTCATCGTCGGCTGTCATCGTGACGAGAGCGCTCCCCGCATCGATCACCGCACCATCCGCCATGAACAACTCACCATCACACGCGGGAGTGGCTGTGCCCGCAATCATCGTGATGTCACCTGACTCCGACTGCACAACAGCCGTCGCGGTGAACCGCAGATCGTGACCAATATCGAGAGTGACAACACCTCGGTCGGAGACGATTCGCCCGGACACATCCATGCTGTCAGCCACATTCAGCGTCAGGGGACCACTCCCCGTTTCCATTCGACCAGCATGCAAAACGTCATCACCGATGGTCAGAGTCATCGGTCCGCTGTGGGATTGAATGACGCTTCCCGCTGTCGTCGTCAGATCACGAGTGACATTGACTGTCAATTCGCCTGAGTTTGAGAACACTTCACCGGAGACGGCGAAGTCGCGCGCCACGTTGAGCGTTATGTTCCCGCGATCAGTCTCCAGCCGCCCTCGACTCGTGATGTTGAGGTCCGTACCGATGGTGGCTAACAGTGTGTGAACTGCGACCAACTGAAACAGCCCGTTTACCTGCATGCTCGCCGAGGTGAGCAGCGTGTAATTCTCATCTTGAGTGATCGCGCCATCGGGCCCAATCTTGATGCCACCCGTATTGCTGGCCGATCCGATGATGATGTTGTCACTGTGAATGACATCGAGTTGAGTATCGGTGAAATTCAAGTCTTGCGAGGCATCGCCCAAACCGATGCTCGTGGCAGCACTCAGCGTCTGAATGGTGACTGTCCGCCCCGTGGCATTCACAAACGTCGTCGGCAGGGTGAGTGCATCGGTGGTGATCGTGATGTCCTGCCTCGTGGTGTCGAGGGAGGCCGAACCGCCCACGAACTGAAGCGAGTGCCCCGTGAACTGGAAGCCATCAGTTCCCGCCAATTCCACCGTCCCGCAAGTGACCACAGCACCAACAAAGGTGGTCACTCGACCGGCCAGTTGCTGGAAACTCTCGGCCGCGAATGAGCCACCGAATGTCGTCTCATCGGCTTGTGTCACCAGGACATCTCCGAGCTTGGTCGTCGCCCCGACAGATCCCGTCACGGAGATGTCCGCTGTTCCACTGGTCAGTGTCAAGTCCTCGGCCTGATCGGATGTCCCGTCAATCGTCCCGTCGACGGTAATGTCCCCTCCCGAACCGACCGCATTGGTACTCCACACCACGTTGTCGCTGAGGACAACTGGCCCCGTGATCGAGATCGGGCCACTTTCGGTGGTGAAGTCGGCTGCGGTGGTCAGCTGCCCAACAATCATCGTGAGTCCACCGGCCCCGGTCGTGATGTCAGCGTCGGCAGTCAGAGTGGTCGTGCCCCCAGAGGTCACGAACATCGCATGGTCCGCGTGCAACGGGACGTTGACATCAATGTCGACCAGCGCCCCCAGGCTCAGATCTCTCCCGGCATTCAGAGAGGCCGAGATATCGATATTCGCTGAGGTCGAGATTAGCGAGAGATCACGTCCAGCGATCACGTTGTCATGGACGATGACATCACTCGCAGCAGTCACGAACACGTCGTTCTCTGTGGTGACGACCGCATTCAGGATGGCTCTGCTTCCTGCGTGGATTGTCACTGGCCCCGTGAGGCTCGACACCGTGGCGCTGGTCACCACATCCCCAGCGGTGGCCTCCAGCCAGACGCTCCCACTGGTTCCGGCGGCCACTCCCCCCGCGACATCGGTGGCATTCAATGCCCCTTCGTTTACGGTCAGCGCCCCAGAGGTACTGACGATCGCAATGGAACCCGCGTCTGTCGTTCTCACATCGGACAGCGATTGAACCGTGACGCTGGTCAGGGACGAATTGAAGTTCACTTGCTGGACAGCGATCGGCCCCGTGTCATCAACCGTCAGACCGTCTGTCTCCAGCAAGTCGATGCCATCCGCGCTGACTGCGGCCAGAGTGGTCACGGTCGTCTCAATGGCCCCTCCGCCCGGAGTCCCGATCTGCCCCACACCATTCTTGTTCGAGTCGGCCACCATCCGGAGCGTGGCAGCGACAACATTCAACGCGGTTCCGTTGTTGTCCAGAATGTCTCGCTGGGCAGAGAGGCTGACCTTGCCACCACTCGCGTTGAGTCGTCCCAGCGAAATATCCCCTTCATTGCCTGCGGTCAGCAAGATGTTTCCACCGCCACTGGAGGTCGTGGTCCCGTTCGCCATGCGAATCCCGGTGACAGCGTCATTCGATCCATTCCCGGCCAACAAGTGGATCGAACCCCCAGCGGTTGTCAGGTCCGCGTACTGAGACACATCGTCGCCCGCGATCAGCGTCACATGACCAGTTCCGCTGAATCCCGCACCGTTCAATACCACGTCACTGGCCGTTCCCCGCGCCTCCAACAACAGGTTCCCTGCTCCTTGGGCCACAATTCCCGAAGTCGCTGCGGTCCCGGAGTTCACCGTGATTGATCCATTCTCGGCCATCAGCTGGATGGAGCCATTGGCCGTTGTCGTCAAATCTTCGAGCGACGCCAGGGTGCGAGTCTGAGACACGTCCGAGGTGGTGCTATTGAAATTCGCCCGTAATGCCCCCTCAATGTCGACGGTCACTGCAGCTGCCGTATCGACTTGAATCGCCCCGCCACCAGAGATCTCGCGCAGGAAGATTCCGCCAGCGGATGTAGCGGCCACGGTGTCCACGTTGAGATCGAGGGCATTGTCATTGATGGTGGGGTTCGCTCCGCCCGTAGCCCCGATGGTCCCACTCGTGGCACGCAGGCTCAGACTGGTGGCCGCCGCCGCGACCGTCTCCACGACATTCACAGCGGCCCCGTTGGTGTCGAGAATGCTGCGCCCTGCGCGGAGGGCCACTCTGTTCGCGGTGCCATGGGTCAGTTGGATCACGCCGAGTAGAATATCCTCACCCGCTTGGCCCAACACATCGCCGCCCCCCGCAGTGATCGTGGTGTCACCATTCATCGTCCACGTCCCCACCGCGTCGACCAGCACGTCTCCACTGGTCGTTGTGATATCGCCGGTGGCGGTTTGCGTGACATGGCGCGAGGCGATGAGACCCACATCTCCATGCGTGCTCACGATCAATGCCGTCTGCCGGATGTCCTGAGCCGAACTCAGCAGAATGTCGCCGCTGAAAGTGGTCACTCCCGCATTCAGGTTGATGCCATCGATAAGCGGTCCCATCGCATCATTGTGGGTTCCATTGGCAGCTGTGATGAACACGGCTCCCCCATCGCCGGTAGTCAGTGAGTCGGACACGACCACATCATCCGCAGCATTCAGGGTGAGGTTGCCAGTCCCACTTCGCACACCTGCAAGGATGACGATGTCGCTGGCAGCGCCTCGCGATTCCAGCAGGACATCGCCGGTCCCGTGTGCCAAGACCCCCGTTGTCGCTTCCTGGCCGCCGCGAATCACGATTGTCCCATTCTGGGTGACCAGCTTGATGGGACCATTGTCGTTCGTGACCAGATCCTCCAGTGTGGTCGTCGTGACGGTGTCAGTGACAGCATTAAAGTTCACGCGAGTGACACTGAGCGGGCCGGTGTCATCGACCGTCATCCCGTCCGCTTCTCGTACATAGATTCCATCGGCGGCCTCGGCAGCCAGTATGGCCACTCGGGTGTTGATGGCGTTGGCATTGATCGCCGGAGTGCCATTCCCCACATCAGCTGTTCCGATCTGGCCCGCCGCATTGTGGTTCGCATCTGCGACCATTTGGAGTCGAGCGGCTTGGAGATTCAGCGCCACTCCACTGTTCAGGATGGACCGCTCCGCTGACAGACTCACGCTTCCCGTTCCCGCGTTGACGAATCCCAACCGGATGTCGCCTTCTTGCTGGACGGTCAGCAAGATGTTTCCACCGCCACTGGAGGTCGATGTCCCCGCCAGCATGTCGATCCCACTGATCTCATCGGCAGTCGCATTCTTGGCCAAGACGTAGATTGAACCGCCGCGAGTCGTCACGTGGGCGTTCTGATCGACATCGTCACCGGCGACCAAGCTGATGTGGCCACTCCCGCTGGTCACGGCAGCATTGAGGATCACATCGCCCGCTGTCCCTCTCGTCTCCAACAAAACATCGCCGGTCCCCTGACTTGTCACCGCCTGCATCAATGTCAGATGGCCTGACTCCGTGAGAATGTGAACCGCTCCGTGATTAATCGTCACGCCGCTCGTCAGCCCAAATGTCAGCTGTCCGATTGTCTGTGTGCCAGTTGTGCCCACGATCAAATCGTCCACGTCTCGGTATGTGACTTTCCCCTCAGCGAAGGCGTTGCTGGCGGCGAATGTGTTGACATCGTTGTCATCGTCCAGACTGATCTCTCCGCCGGTGACGCTCAGCTGTCGCACGCCCAGTTGATCAGCTGTGATGGTTCCCGTGGAGGATTGAGTGATGTTCCCGAGTGCGGAGAGTCGGATGTCCGCAGTTCCGGCATCGAGTGATTGATCGAGGGTCAAGTTCCCGTTTGCATGGAGCAGGATATCGCTGTTATTGGTGGTCAGGCCGCTGGTCCCCTGAACCGTGCCGACGATCAGCCCGTCTGCATCGTTGTAAGCCAAGACACCCTGAATGTCGGCAGCGAGAATTCCGACAGTGTTGGCTTCCGTCAGGGTAAACGCTCCTGCTCCTTGAAGTCGCAAATTGGCAGCGTGGATGATCGATCCATCGGCCTCAGTCACTCCTGCGGCATGAAGGTCAACCGTTCTTCCACTGGCCGAAATACTCTGCGATGCCCCCGTGCCAACGGTGATTCCTCCGGTACTCGACAGCGTGACATCGCCGCTCGCTGTCGTGACTCCGATGACATCCGGGACACAGCCTCTCAAGTTGGTTAACACCGACCCGACGGTAAATCCGCCCAGATCGTGGAAGACGATGTCGCCCGACATCGTGGAATCCGCCGCGAAGACCCCGGTCACGTTGTTGACTGCAAGACCGAGAGAGATGTCATGCTGAGCATGCACTCCCAGGTTTTCTGCTGTGATGACTCCATTAATGGATTGAGTGACAGACCCCGTGTCAGCGGCGAGCCGGATTGTGAAACCACTGGCCAACATTGCGGCATTCACGGCGAGGTCACCCGCCATCACACAGATTTCAATGTCACCATTGGCCGTCAGACCTGCCACTCCGGGAGTAAAGCAGCCAGCCGCAGCGACAGTCCCGATCTTAAAGCCATCCATGTCAACGTACGAGAAGCTCCCCGTGGTTGTCGCGGCCAGTGTGTCCACATCATTGGTCGAAGAATTCAGGGAGATGCCCCCCGAGCCCGCGCGAATTCCCAGAGCTGAGGCCGTGATCGACCCGTTACTCTGGGACACCTGACTCGTCGCCCCCGAGGTCTGTAGCCGGACAGTACCCGTCGTGGTCCCCGCGATTCCGGTGGAAATGCTCTGTGCCAGTGACAGATTTCCGGTCGTCAGACAGAGTGTCACATTGTCATCCGACGTGGTGATGCCCTGAGTTACTCCCACTGTCCCCACGATCAGTGAGTTGGCATCGACATACTCAATCGTCCCATTCACGCTCGCCGCCAGCGTGCCCACTGTATTGGCCCCGGTCAAGGAAAACGGTCCAGTGCCCAGCAGCAGCAGCTTGTCTGCCGAGATCAACGCCCCGGCCTGCTCAGTGACTCCACCAGCACCCGCTGTCAGGGTCACTGTATCGTCCGATGTCACAGACGTGATGAGCGTGATCGAGCCGAGAGTCGCGGTCACTTCTACATCATGTGTATCGACGACACCGCTATCAGAGACAATCGTCCCCAGGACCAAGTTTCCGTTCGCTGCGGAGATCGTCACGTGTCCCTGATGGGCATTGACGTTCGAGTAGGTCTTCAGCCCACTGCCACTCGTCGCTGTCAAGACGATGTCGCCAGTGGTCGTGGCGGTGGCCGAGGTGACTGTCACTCCGCTGTTATTCGCATCCAGCAGGTTCAGGAAGACTCCCCCGGTAGCCGCGCTGGCGCGAGTGACAGTAATTACATCCACGTCCAATGAGCCGCCCGTGACACCGATTCCGCTAGTCGCGATCAGGCTCGTCGTGGCAGCTGTGATGTCGGCCAGTACATCATTGGTATTGTCATTGATCTGCCCCGCACTGGTGATGGCCACATCATTCCCAGCGGCGGTCACACTTCCCACAATCACATCGCCGCTCGTCGTAGTCAGCAGCCGGACATCCCCTGCTCCGCCTGCCGTCACCGTAGTGGCCGTTAAGCGACCACTGGCCACGCTGAGGATGATCGTGCCGTCACTGCTAGCCACAGTCGTAAACGTGGCGCTGCCGCCGCCAGTGGCGTCGTTGTCGACTGTGATGCGACCGGTCCCGGTGGTCAGACTGGTAAACGTGACCGCTGTGTTGCGTGCGTTGTCGAGATCGATGTTCCCTTGCAACGTGTCGGCACTGATGGATGCGGCCGCCAGTTCCAGCGATGTCGCATTTCCAATCCCCGTCTTCGCGTTCAAATCAACCGTCTGTGCCGTAACCAGACCCGCCCCGTTGATGCTTTGGGCGCTATTCACTGTCACCAAGTTGTCAGCTGTGATTGTCCCGGTGAGGGTCACGTGGCCACTTGTCGCACCCGTGTTGACTGTGATGTTGGCCGTATTGGCCACGTTGTCGCTAACAAGACGGCCAGTCCCGGCAAGCAGGAATGATCCACTCCCGTCCTGCCCCGCCGAGATGCTGGTGTTCCCCGCCACAGTCACCAACTCCAAGATGTCGATATCATCCGCCGCAGCCAACGTCAGATTCCCTGCGGTGGTGAGACCCGTCACCGTTACTCCGTGTACCGTTAACGAACTGACGATGAGGTTATCGAGATCGACGAACTGAACGGCTCCCTCATTGTTCAGAGACAGCACATTGACATCGTTCGCTTCGATGAGCGTCGTCGTCCCCGAGACCAACAGCGCCAGGCCGTTCGCAATGATCGTGTCACCGGGGTTTTGACTGAGGTTCCCCGTGACATCGAGCAACAGGTTGCCGGTCCCCAGGTTCACGTCGCTATCAACGAGCAGGTTGCCGCCGGTCGTGATCGTCACGTCATCGTTCGTCGTCCTGATACCAGTGACAGTCATCCCGTGAACCGTAAGTACACCCACCGTCACGCCATCGCTGTCGGTGTACTGAATTGCCCCGCCGTTGTCGGCTGCGAATGTCGTGACCCCGTTCGCTTCGGTGAGCGTTGTGGTCCCGGAAACCATCAACGCCAGACCGTTCGCTGCGATCGTGTCGCCTGCGCTCTGACTGAGGTTCCCTGTGACGTTGAACAGCGAGTTGGCGGTGCCGACGATGAAATCATCGTCCAAAATCAAGTTGCCACCGGTCGTGATCTTCGCGTCATCGTCAGTCGTGGTAAAACCGATCACACCGGTGGAGTCAATGATGACCCGGCCCACGGTCAACCCATCGAAATCGCGGAACTGAACACTTCCGTCGGATGACGTCGCAAACACGTCGACATTGTTGGCTTCGTTCAACGTCACAGAACCGGAGGACGTTGTGACAATCCCCAATCCGCCCGCCGTGATCGTGTCCCCCGACTGTTGACTGATGTTGCCGTCGGCAACCCAGTGGATCGACGCCGAACCCACATTCATATCGTCACCGATCACGAGGTGGCCACCGACATTCAGTGTGACGTTGTCATGGGAAGTGCGGAGTCCCGTCACCGTCATGCCATGCACCGTCAACGAACCAACCGTCACTCCGTCGATATCGCGGAATGACACACTGTCGCCGTTGTCGAGCGCCAACACATTCACATCGTTGGCATGACTGATGTCCACTGCCCCCGAAACCATCAGCGCCAGGCCGTTCGCGTTGATGGTCATTCCGAGGGATTGTTCCACGTCTCCGTCAATGCTCAACAGCAGGTTGCCGCTTGCTAAGTTGATGTCTTGGTCGAGCGCCAGGCCACCGCCAGTGGTGATCTTGACATCATCGGAAGTGGTCGTGATGCCGCCCAAACCATCTGCCGTGTCGATTCTCAAATCATCAATGTCGGTGAACTGCACCGCGCCATTCGAATCGACGGCCAGCCATTCGACATCGTTGGCCTCGGTCAGAATAATCTCTCCCGTGCCGTAGTTTCGCAGTGCCAGACTTCCCCCGCTGACCGTGATGAGGTCTCCCGCATTTTGCGTGATCCCCCCGTTGGAGGTTTGCAGCGAAACATGCAACGCAGCGACAGCGTCGTCGATCAGAATGGCACCGCCAGCCAAAAGGAAGAAACTGTTGCTGGCTGTGACTCCGGTGGCTCCACCAAACAAACTGCCATCCTGCGTGACAGTCGAAATGGAGACGGCATCGACATCCGTCATACGCACAGTTCCAGGGGCCCACACGGCGAACGCATCGACATCATTGGCTTCCGTCAGTGTCACGGACCCACCGGAGGTGACGATTCCCAATGTGGCGGCAGTGATCGTGTCTCCGGCATTCTGGCTGACATGTCCGCCCGCCGAGATTCTCAGCGTGCCACCTCCAAGACGGATGTCGTCGTTGAAGAGCACTTCGTTGCCCGCCGTGATTGTCACGTTGTCGTTGCTGGTCGTGATGCCGGTGACGGTCATAGAATGTACGGTCAGCGAGCCGACTTCGAGACTGCCCTGAGTACCGTAGAGCAGGATGGCTCCGTCGGTGTCCGCCGCCAGAATATCAATGTCGTTGCCGAGACTGGTCAGCGTTGTGGACCCTGACACGATCAGGGCCAGCCCGTGCGCAAGGACTGAACCGCCGATCTGGAGCACATCGCCATCCACGTCCAGCAGGAGGTTCCCCGTGCCAAGACTGATGCTCCCACCGGAGGTCAGGGTGCCGCCGGTCGTGAGGGTCACGTCTGAGTTGGTTGTGGTGATTCCCTGAGCAGTCACCTCCAGATCGTCCGCATCCGTGAACCGAATCGCTCCTTGTGTGAAGGCTCCAAACAAATTCACGTCGTTGGCTTGAGTCAGTGTTGACGAACCGATGACGGACAACTGCAGGGAGTTGGCGACGATGGTGTCTCCGGCATTCTGGGTCAGGTTGCCGCCCGCTGTGATCATCAGGTCGCCCGTCCCCAGGTTGACATCCTCGTCAATCAGCACATCACCCTGAGCCGATATCTGCACGAGTCCTCCACCGGTCACCAATCCGACCGTGGCTGTGAAGCACGGGTCGGATGAGACCGCACCAATTCTCAACCCGTCGACATCGAAGAAATCGGTCTCCTGCACTCCAGCGTTGGAAATGGACAGGGTGTCCACGTCGTTAAGCTCGTACAAGTCGATACGGCCTCCCGCAACACTGCGAATGCCCAGAGCGGCTGCGGTGATGATTCCCGCTGAATTCTGTGTGATGTTCCCTGAAGCCACCTGCCACCGCACGGTTCCGATTCCCGCTGAAACGGCCCGGGTCAGAGACAGTGATCCGCCCGTGTTGAGCGAGATGTCCGCGTTCGATGTGATGAGGCCGCTCAATCCATCGACGATCCCGATCTCCAGATTGTCGCTGTCGTGGAATGACACCGATCCCGATGTGGCGGTCACCGCCAGCGTGTTCACATCGGTCGTCGCATCGACGATGTTCACCGTCGCGGACGCGCGGATGGCCAGTTGTGACACGACGATGCCGCCCGCCGTTCCGGTCACTCCCGCGCCGGTGTTCAGCCGCATCACCGATGTGCCAAAGTGGGTGATGTCGGATGAGATCGTGATCGTTCCCATCGAGGTTGAACCAATCACGAGCTTGCCTGAACTGATCAGATCAAGCTCCGCATCGGACAGTTCCAGCGTGTGGGTCGCCGAGTCGGTCGTCGAGCCGAGATTGATCGCATCTGCCCCGCTGCTGTTCCTGAGCGTGACGGTCTGACCCGTGAGGATGGAACCGCCCAAGACCATCTTGTCGGCACTGATCGTGACACCGTTGCTGGAGGTATTGTTGATTCGTGAACTGCCCTGGGTGGTCAAGGTCGCATCATTCTCCGACAGAGTGAGCGTCACACCTGCTGTCGCCGAGATGTCGTTCAACGCCAACGTGTTCGCCAACGTGACGTTGCCCGTCGTCGAAGTCAGACTGATTGAGCCGGATGCTGTCGATAAACCGTTGACGAGAGCGACGGTGGTTACCGTCAGTCCGTTCGCCTCGACAAACATCACGTCGCCGGTTGTGGTGCTGATGGCGAGGTTTGTCACATGAGTTGAGGTGTCGGTGACCGTGACGGCTCCCGCCGCGACGATGGCCAAGTCACTGACGATAATCCCGCCGCCACCCGCGCCCTGAAGGGCACTCACCGTCGAACCACTCTGCAATCGTAGCGTGGTGATGGTCGGCGAGTCGGTCAGCATGATGTCACTCGACACCGTGATCGCCCCGCTGGCCGAGTCGCCAATGTCGAGACGGCTCGCCGTGATGTTGCTCAGTTCCGTGTCAGTGAGACTCAGCCGTCCCGCCACTTCGCTGCCGAGATCAATCTGCCGATTCGTCGTCTTCTGCTTCAGCACGACCGTCTGACCGCTCGCCGTCAGCGTGCCGCTCAGCGTTATGTTGTCGGCGGTGACGGTCGCTCCGCCCGATGTCGTCCGAACATTCGCACCGCCGCTGATCGTGAAGACGTTGTTCGCGCCGTTGAGAATCACCGTGATGCCACTCGTCGCGTCGATGTCATTCCCTGCGGCTGTGTTCGCGACGGCGACGTTCCCATTCTGAGTGCTCAGGCTGACCGAGCCGCTGTCGGTGTCGATCCCCGTCACGCCGCACACCGTCGTCACGGTGAAGCCATTGAACTCGTCAAACCTCACGTGGCCCGTTGAAGTATCAATCGCGAGGTTCGTCACGTTCGTCGTCAAATCGGTGAAGATGACCGCTCCCCCGGCCACGACCGCCAGATTTGTGACCACGATCCCGCCCGCCGTCGCTGTGACGATCGACGAAGCCAGCAGGGTACTGTTCATCAAACAGAGCGTCGCCACCGTCCCACCACCCGCTCCCGTCGAGACGGTGGAAAGATCGATGTCGCTGGTGACCGTGATGGCCCCGGTATTCGCATTGCCAATGTGCAGCTCACCCGCCGTGACGCGGTCAAGTTCCGACTCGGTCAGGCCCAACGTGAGTGGAGTACCAGTGAGGACATCGCCCCCACCCATGTCGATGAGCGTGCCATTCGTTTCCTGACGGATCGAGACAACATTTCCGCTGGCATTGATGGACGAAGTGGTGTCGATCATCAAGCTGTCGCCGATCAACGAGACGTTGCCTGTCCCCGACGACGTGATTTGCGAGCCGTTGGAAAGTTCAATTGCCGTCGAGTTGCTGCCAACTCCTGCGGTTCCTGTCAGAGTGAGCGTCGCACTCCCCATCGAGCGGACCACGCCGCCAAACGCGACTACGATCCCGTCGTTGTGATTGCCCGTGCCACCGCCGGTCCCCGTCACACTGACGTTGCCGTTGACGGAGGAGATTCGGGAACTGACATCAAAGACGACGACGCCCCACGTTCCATCGACCCCCGTTCCCGCCGTTCCGGTCACAGTGACAGAGGCGGTGCCGGTCGACTCGATGATCCCCGTGTTCTGCACGACGACGCCGGTGTTGTAGTTGCCGGTCCCCGCGCCGCCGGTTCCCGTGACGTGGATGGCTCCGGTGGCCGAACTGATCTTGGCGCTGGTGCCCCACACGATGACGCCGTAGTTGTTGTTCACTGCGGCAGCACCAGTCCCGGTGATCGTGATTGTCGCAGTGCCGGTGGAATCGACGGACGATCCGTTCGTGATGGCGACGCCATCGTTCAGTTCTCCGGAACCGTTCCCGACTCCCACCAGAGTGATGTTGCCGTTGAACGACGTGACTCGACCCGAATCGAGTACGCCCACTCCATCATTCTGATCGACTCCGCTGCCCCCCGTTCCATTCAAGTGAATCGTGGCAGTACCGAGGGAAGCAACCTGCCCAAAGTTGAAGACGACGACGCCGAAATTCCCATCCCCCGTCCCATCGCCTCCACCAGCACCGATGAGACTGATGTTGCCCGAAGCTGATTGAATCGTGGAACCCGCACCGGTGACCTCCACGCCATGTGAGAACGACATCCCATCTCCGCCTGTTCCCATGACGGTGATCGTCGCTGTGCCCGCCGAATCAATCCGTCCGCCGTTGTTGACCGAGACCCCGATGGCCACGTCACCCGACGATGCTCCTCCTTGACCGGTGACCTGAATTGCACCGGACCCTGTGCCAGTCGAGACGATCTGAGAACCGGCGTCCCCGATAAACACACCGAAATTGACGGAGCCTCCCGTGCCGCCCATTCCCTCGACGGTGATCGTGCCACTGCCCGTCGAACGAACCTTGCCCTCGGATTGCAGCACAATCCCGAGATTTCCTCCGAAGCCAGCCCCGTTCGTCCCCGATCCACCCTGTCCGGTGATCGAGATCGCTCCGTTCACCGCCGTGACCTGCGAGCCCACACCGTTCAAAAAGACGCCATAGTTGCTGCTGCCCGTCGTCACTCCCCCGGTGCCGGCGAGCGTGATCGTCCCGGCATTGGCACCGGAACTTGTCGATTCCACTTGGGCACCGTTCTGCAGTTGAATGCCGTATTGGTCTGAACCGGTGTCACCTCCCCGCCCTTCCAGCAAGATGGTCCCAGTGTCCTGACTGGTGATCGTCGCGTTGTCAAGCCGGATGCCGACGAAGTGGCCGGTTGTGGTCCCCGCAGTGTTGGCCTCCAGCGTAATTCCACCATCGACCGTCGTGAGCCTGGATCCGCTGTTCAGGCTAATGTTCCGTGAGGCGATCAGTGACATGGCTCCCATGCCGCTGGTGGCAATATCAGCTGTCACGTTGATCGTCTCGGCTGTGACGGTCAGGTTGCCGGTGTTGCCCGGAGTGGCGTCGCCCAGCGAGAGATTCGAGTTCAAGTTGATGGTGTCAATGCCCGTGTCACCGTTGATGTCCATCGCAGCTCGGTAGTCCGCGTGAATGGAATTGATGTTGACCGTGTCGTCACCGATGCCCGCGTTGATATTCAGAAGTGTGTGCGGGTTGTTGAAGCTGACACTCGGCCCGAGGGTCGATGTGATGAGGTTGTCAAGCGTCCGAGACGCGACCTCTGGTTTGATCTCATCACCCAGGAACAGCGTCGAGGTCATGGCCACGGTGTCGCCAGGAGCCGTCACGGTGATCGTCTCATGGCCACCGCCGGCCGTCGAGGCGAACGTGAACGTCCGCTCGTTGACACTCAACTCATCGCGGATCGGCTCAGTGCCGGTGAACGTGATGATCGTTGAGTGTAAGGCGTCACTGAGCGTGATGGTCCCGGAGTGACCGTCCGCAGTGGCACTGCCGAAGAGGTATTCTGCGGAGTCAATGACTGCCGGACTGGCTGTCGAGAGCAGCACCAGCGTGTCGCCTCCGGTGGCTCCGTCGCTTTCCAGGGCGTTGCCGTCTCCGTCTTCGGTCCCCCCGTGGAAGGCAATACCGTTGACCAAGCCGAAGAGGCCGCCCGCTGGCTGATTGATGATGAAGACGTCATCCCCGCCGTAGCCATCGAACGTGAACGACGTGATGTCGGTGAAGTTGAACGTGCCGATGTAGTCGGGCGTGGCCCCGGTCACATCACGAGTGTAGGTGAAGTACCCGTCGTTATCGCTGGTGAACGTGACGACCACGAGGTCATCGAAGTCACTGCCGGTGACGAGAATGTCCTCGGTGCCGATCGCCACGGGGTTCAGCTGATTGGCTCCGACATGCGGGATGTCGGTCCCGATGCTAGTCTGGAATTCGGTGGACTCATAGGCCGCCGACGAGCCAAACCGCAGCGTGTAGAACTCCTCCAGTGTGGTCCCGCTGTAGCCGACTTGGTCCCCGTTGAAGATCGGATTGGCGGTCGGGCCAGTGATGTTGCTCGGATCGAGCGTCTGGATCGAGTCGGCGTAGTCTCCCGCGACTTCGTTGTAAAAGACGTTATTGAGGACCACAGCTGCGGCAGGTGTCACGACGCCATACCCAGAGACGGGGGGGACGGGGGGCAGCTGTTGCAGGTAGAGGACGATGTCCGTGCCGCTGTCTCCGGTATAGGTGTTGTCCACGGTCGGAGCCGTGTCGAACTTCCAATTGGCAACGAGATCGGAATGGGCAGACGCTCCGAAGGTGCGAACGGCAGCCAGTTCCGTCGAGGTCAGGACATCGTTGTACCACGCCACATCATCGATCTGTCCGTCTAGGAACTGCCCCGCGCTGCCGGGGTCGTAACCCATGTGCATGAGGCCGTTGGCGGTGTCGATGACCGATGCCCAGGTCAGGTTTTGATTATTGGCAGCGAGGTAGGCCGACTCTATTCCATCGAGATAGACCCGCATCTCGCCTGTCGAGAAGTCCCATGTGTACTGCACGTTGTGCCAGCCATCGCCGCTGTTGAGCGTGGCGGCATCACCGCCCGCGCGGATGACGAAATCGCCTCCGGCTGTGGTTGTACGACCATAGATCTGTCCGCCGGCATTGTTCCGGTACTGCATCTCGAAGCCTGCGTTGCCTGGTCCTTCGAAGAACTGATTGGCGACTGCAGTGTTGTCGAAATTGACCCAGAAGCTCAACGTCCCCTTTTCTCCGACATCGAAGTCGGGATCCTGGAAGGTCGCTAAGTCGTCGACGCCATCAAAATCGAGTACTCCGCCGAAGTGACCACCGCTCGCCTGGTAAGTGGGACCAAGCGGCACGATGCCGTTGGTCGACAAATACATCACGATCCCATTCTTGTTGTCGATGGCCGTGTTGCCAGTGGTTTGATCGAAATCCCAGTGGGCGACGAGTCGTGAGTCGGCAGCGAGCGACGCGACGCCAGCCCCAGAGCTATTGCGAATCTGGGCGAGTTCTCCAGCGGTGAGAACGCTATTGAACCAGCCCACATCATCCATCAGGCCATCGAAGTAGCGAGTGGAATCACCGGGGTCACGACCGATGTTCATGAGTCCGTTCACGGTGCTGACGACAGCCGCCCAAGTGAGGTCATTGGGGGTCGCCCCCGTGATGTATCCGGATTCGACGCCATCGATATAGATGTGCATCTTCCCGACAGCATTGGTCGCATTGAAATCCCACGTGAACTGCACGTTGTGCCAGGTGTTCAGCAGTGCCGCACCGTCTGGTCCCGAGCGGATCACGAAGTCGCCGCCGACGGTGGTCGTGCGTCCGTAGAGTTGCCCACCGGAAGTCTGCCGGTACTGCATTTCGAAACCCGCGTTTCCGGGCCCTTCGAACAGCTGACTGCGGGAGGTGGTGTCCTGCATCTGCACCCAGAAGTTTAAAGTGCCCGTGGTCCCGACATCGAACAGTGAACTCTGCCAGACGCCGAAATCATCCGCCCCATCGAACTCCAGTGCCCCGCCGAAGACACCTTCCGTGGGCCGCCACAGAGGGGCGGTCGTTCCCGGTTGTGTTCCGGTGTACGCGTAGTTGTTGAAGATGTTGTCCTGGACCAGGATCTGATCGGCGTTACCTGTCAGCGACGGGGTGATGTAGACACCGGCGGGCTGAGCGTGAACTTCTTCCACATTCGTCTCGTTCGAGTCGTTCCAGTCGAACGTGTTGTGGACGATGTCGAGACCGGCAGCTGTCAGGCCCTGGTTGGTGATGGTGACGGTGGTGTTCTGGTTGCCGAGCGATTGGAAGTCGACCGTATCGAGTCCGTTGCCGAAATAGTTGAACGAGATTTCCCCGCTGAAGGCGAAGTTGTTGGGAGTGCCGGTCGAGTCCTGCGGCCCAATGGCGATCGGCCCCCAGCGGAAGTGGTCCTCGCGGAACTCGTTGTGGGTGATTAGGAAGTTCAGGCCGCTGCCGTTGTCGCCATCGCGGATCGCGGCCCGACCCCAGCGGCCCTCGAAGACCGAGTGGGAGACTTCGAGGTCATCGGCTCCGTTTGCTCCGACGCCCTCGAAGACGACCGCGCTGCGGTAGCCTTCCCCGGTGGCGTTACTGCCGAAGAGGACGCGGCTGATGGTCGTAGTATCGGCAGAGGTGTAGACGACGTAGCCCTTGTAGTCGACCGCTGTGTTGGACACGAGGGTGCTGTGCGTCTGCCAGCCGAGTTGAGCATCGCTGATGGTGACATCGTTGGCCGAAACAGTAATCGCGACATCGAAGTTCCCCACCGCAGCCCCGGACCGGCGAATCTGCGTCAGGTTCATCCCCTGGCCATCAATGGTGACCGACTTGTTGACCGCCAGCGTGCCGGTGTGGAGGTACGTCCCCGAGTTGACGTGAATCGTGCCGCCCGTGCTGACCCCCGCGATGGCTTCGGCGATCGTGGCGTACCCGTCGAGGCCGTAGATCCCCGCTTGATCGCCCGCTGTGATGAAGTCGACATCGGTAATCAACGCACCGGGGATTAAACCGACAAAGGATGTGGAGACAAACACATCAGGGATCGTCGACGGTCGCCCGACCAGCACGACATCGTTCCCATCCCCGCCGTTGTAGAATATGCGGTAAGTGATGCCGCCCGTCGCGGTGACGACCGCTCCATTGGCGAGGCCGCTGAACGTGCCGGTGACTGCGTCCGAACCATCGTTGCTGATGATCGTGTAGACATCGCGGGCATTCGCCTGCGTCGAGCCGAGGTCTTGCAGATTCAGGGTCGCGGTCGACCCAATCGTCACCGTGCCCGTGACCTGCATCTGGTCGTAGTCGGTGCCTGCCACGCCACCGGGATACACCGCGTTGCTGTCGTCGTCGATCTCGACGAGGAATGTCGAACCATTGGCAAAGGCCAGATTCCCCGTACTCAGGATGCCGGGGCTGTCGCCGGGGGAGAGCAAGTCTCCCGTGCTGATGGTCACGGGGCCAGCAATGTTGCCGCCGGTGCCTTGCAATGTGTCGGAGTCGGTCTCCCCATCGAGCGTGCCGGAAAAGGTCGCATCGATGTCGAACACGTCTGCACCCGCACCGCCCTTCAGTGTCCAGTTGCCAGAAGAGCCGACGTGAAACGTGTCGGCCAGGCTGCCCCCCTGAAGCGTCTCAAAGCCCGAGGCATTGATAGCAACTCCCGAACTGCTGTAGTCCGTCCCCGCCGCCCCGATGTTCCAATGGCTGGTGGCGTTCAGTCCTTGAAGCGTGTCGTTGCCGCCCGAGTGTCCGACGACAGAGTCAATCTCCGCGACGGCGAAATTCACCGAGTTGGTACCCACTGTCCCAGTGTGTGCCTGGAGATTAATGGTGACATCACTTGTCACCGCTGAGAAATTAAGTGAGTCAGCTGTCCCGCCCGCATCAATGACGGTGTCGACGCCAAAGGCATTCTGGAACTGATAGACATCATTTCCGCCGCCACCGCGCAGGGAATCATTGCCCGCACCTCCGGCGATGAGGTCGTTGAAGCCCGAACCCGTGATCGTGTCGTCCCCCGCGCCGCCGTTGAGCGAGACGCTCACTCCGCCAAAATGAAAGAACCCGCTGTCGAAAGACACGCCGCTTAAATCAAAGGTGTTGGCAACACCGGCCTCGTCGTGGACGATAATGTGGGAGACACTCATCGCAAACAGCGACTGCACTCCGAACAAGTCGTTGTTGGAATCGACAAGCACTCCGTTGATCAACACCTGATTGAAAGCATCCACGGTGATCGACACATTGTTGCTGCCGTCCACAGGCTGAGGATTCGAGTCGGTGCCCCCATCGATGGCCACATCCAGCACACCTCCCAGAAACGACGCCGAAACCGACAGCACCTGGCGGTCTTCGAGCTTACGCAGCGAGAGCCGGGCGGAATGGTTCAGCGCAATCGGAGCAGGCTGGTCGGCGCGACGGGCCTTCAGCCAGTTCCGAAACCAGGAGGAAACATTCATTGTCGATCCTTACGTGGTGGCGCTTCTGCGGGGACAGGGCAAACTTAATGGCTCGTACCGACCCTAGCGAACTTTCGTTGTGCGATCAGCTGGATGATGAATCGATCCGGTATCCAAACGGAAACACGTTCCAAAATGCAACATCTGTGATCGCCAGATGTTCCGTGTTTCCACTTGCGAGGTCGAACGAGGCATTTGGTCGCCGAGGCTCTGGCCCCGGTGAATGCCGACGAATAGAACACTCCCCAGACACAACGTTCATGCTAGCAGAATGTTGTATCGAAGTGTGTTTCCAGGAGTGATCGCCACACGGGGAACATGCATCCCCGCGTTGAGGTCAAACCTCATGGCAATACAGCTACCCATTGCAATTCATGTGCCGAATGGTCGATTTTGATGCCGTGGAGAGATGGGAACGTGTTGTGATGCGAATGTTCTTCATATCCTCTTCGTCGAAGAATTCAACTTCGCCGGTTATGTCGACTCTTCCGGTTATCACAATACAAACGATACTACCAGTATTATTGTACGAGCGAGTCGAACAGGGTCGACTCATAACTATGACTTAATGAGGCAGACTGTCGGATTCTTTGCTCGGGCGGGACAAAGACAGAACACTCCCGTCACGATGTGACTCCGCAGTTGTTTCGTTGCCGCGTAGTCAAGCGAGTATGCGTGAGCGGAAGCGAGTGCCTCCCTCGGTCCGACTGTGGGTTCCAAAGGTCAAATCATGGAAAGACGCTCCCGATCCACCAGCCACGCAGCATTACTGCGGTGTCTGCTGGTGTTTTCGGTCGCAGCTGTTCTCCCATGGGGCTCTGTGATTCTCGCTGATGAGCCACAGGCGAGTGAGGTGGCTCCGATCCCAATGGGGCTAAGTGAGTTGTTCGGAGAGTTTGTGGCTGACGAAGCCGATGCTTTGGCTCCCGAGCCGAGTCAAACTGCGGCCGCCGAGTCAGCGCCGCCGACACCCGCTGAGGAGCGCCCCCCACAGCCCGAAAGATCGTCCGCTGCCGCTGAAGAACTGTGGCGGGACCGCCCGATTGGCAATCTGAAGGCGACACTCCAGCACCCCGCAGGCGACTTGCCCACCAACAATGCAGCCCCTCGGATCGCGGAAGCCGCATTGGTCGGCGATCCGTTTGGCGACCTTCGCCCTTGGGTGCTGTCCAATTACGAGTGGGACGCTCCTGCGACGCGGCATTTGCCGTTGCTGTTTGAGGAGCCAAATCTGGAACGGATGGGCTATTCTCCGAATTACCAAGACATTATTTTCGAAGAACAATCGCGTCCCCGGATGACCGAGTTCATGCAACCTCTGGTCTCCGGCGCACACTTCGCGGGGAATCTCGTGATGATCCCCTACCGATGTGGGTATCAGCCGCTGATAGAACCGGTCTACACTCTTGGTGTCAATCGATCAGGCAGTCCGGTCTACTCTCGCAAACACCAGATTCCGATCATCCTGCCGTAAAGTTACTATCGAACAGGATTCATCACCGACCAGGTGTTTCTGATCCCGTAGCTGGATGGGGGCAGTACTTCTAGGGTCGGTATCTCCGACGATCACTCCTGGTTTTGTCCCGGCAGGGACAGCCGAAAATAGCCCACCGTTTCAACGGTGGGAGACCGATCCAGACGAACCGATGAGTCCCGTCAGGGACGGCAGAAGCGGGCGAGAACGGCCGTCACGATCCGTCGGCGTTGGGACACACTGCGGGTGTCTGTCGCCCCTGCCGGGGCTGCTGGAGGCGAGCGACTCGCGGACCCACCGCTGAAGCGGTGGGCTATTTTCGGAAGTCCCTGGCGGGACAAAGTGCGGCCATTGTGCCAACTCATTCTGGGGAGGCGTGCGAACCCCCAGTGTCTTCTCACCTCGGAAGCCCTGAGCCGAAGAATACGAGTCCCTCAGTCAGCCCGCTACAGCGGAAACGTCTGCTTCATCCAGCGTACCAATCGGCTCCCCAGCGATTGCCGGTCGACGAGGATCTTCGCTGTGCCGGTGGAGCTGCGAAGCAGTGGGGCGTTGGTCTCATCGAGTTTCACGCGAGCCTGATACCACGTACCCACGGGACGCAAGCCGCCACCGGGTGTACTTCGTGCGGGTAGCTTTAAGCGAACGACCGCCGCTGGCGAGAGCGAGTCGAGTTCGAGCCCCGCCAGCTCGACGATCTCGCCATGCAAGATGTCCCCCGAGAGTTCCGTCCAGAGCAATCGGACCCGCTGGCCGACCCGTACCAGATTGATCTCGTCCTGATTGATGAGCAACATGGCTGTTCGACTTTGCGGGTTTCCGACCAGGCAGAGAGTGGTCCCCTCGCGCAGGTAGCACCCGCGATTGCGTTCCTCCAGCGGCGAGCCCGTCCAGGTCGAGAGCGCCCCCGCAGTCGCTCGGTCCGCCAAGCGCGGCGCAGCCAAGACGGTCCCTGAACGAGGGGCTCGCAGGACCAGTCGTTCCGCGTCGCCCTGCTGTTGAGCCAGTTGTTGCTCCAGATCGCGAACCGTTTCACGAACCGCCGGGATCGTCTGAGCAATGGCTGGTTCATTCACTCGTCGCCGTTCGAGATGTTCCAGCCGCAGCCGCTGCTGGTCGAGTTCCCCTTGCAGTTGAGTCAGGGTGATCTTGAGACGCGGCTCTTCGAGTCGGGCGATCTCCTGCCCGGCGTCGACAGGCTGGCCGACAGGGACGCTGTTGATCAGCGTCCCGGCGAACGTGACATAGACGCGCTGGGCGTCGTCGTCATCGACGATTGCTCCGGCGGTCACTCGGCACGGCAGGGGGACGTTAAGCAGGAGAAGCAGCGCTGCGAGAGTCACTCCCGCTCGCAGCCAAAACCTCGACCAGCGGATGCGC
>JAYSUV010000425.1:0-1459 GCA_043718945.1 Planctomycetota bacterium | reverse complement strand
AGCCCCTTGGCCCCGTACTCGGCGACGAGGGCCTTCATCTCGACATCGAGGATGCGGCGGCTGTACTTGTCGGCCCCGCCCTTGACGTTGATGCCGCGCACGCGGTTGCCGGCTTCGATCGTCTGCTTGAAGACGCCGAACTCGCAGTCCCGGGCGATGTCGCCGATGTCGACCAGCTGCATGCCGAACCGCATGTCGGGTTTGTCGCTGCCGTAGTTTTCGAGGCAGTATTCGTGGGTGAAGCGGCGCAGCGGCATCGGGAATTTTTCGTTGCGAACGGCGAGGATCATCTCGGCGACGAGTCCGTCGATGACTTCCAGAATGTCATCACGCTCGACGAAGGCCATCTCGACATCGATCTGCGTGAACTCCGGCTGGCGGTCGGCTCGCAGGTCCTCATCGCGGAAGCAGCGGGCGATCTGCATGTAGCGGTCGAACCCGGCGACCATCAGCAGTTGCTTGTAGAGCTGGGGCGACTGGGGCAGGGCGTAGAAGGTGCCCTCGTGGACGCGGCTGGGGACGAGGTAATCGCGGGCCCCTTCGGGGGTGCTGCGACCGAGCATGGGGGTTTCGATGTCGAGGAACCCGAGCTTGTCGAAGTAGTCGCGCACGACCTTGGTCAGCTTGTGCCGGAGAATAATATTCTGCTGAATCGCCGGTCGCCGCAGATCGATGTAGCGGTGCTTAAGCCGGATGTCCTCGTTGGGGACCGACTGACCGTCCGGCTCGAACGGCGGGGTCTTGCTCTTGTTGAGGAGTTTCAGGTTGCGGCAGAGGACCTCGACCGAACCGGTTTCCAGCTTGGGGTTCGCCAGCCCGGCGGGGCGGACGACGACCTCGCCGGTCACCTGGATCACGTCCTCGTAGCGGAGAGCGCGGGCCAACTCCTGGATGTCGGTCGAGTCGGCCAGGTCGCACTTGATCTGCGTCTTGCCATACCGGTCGCGGAGGTCGATGAACACGATCCCCGCGTGGTCGCGATACTTATCCACCCAGCCGCACAACGTGGCCGTTTCGCCGACATGAGAGGTCCGCAGTTCACCACAGGTTCGAGTTCGCAACACGAGAGAGAGCCTTTGCTTGTGCCGTTCCGGCGGAGCCAGCGTGACGAGGCGGCCTGCCCCGAAACCGATCGAAGCCCGCATTCTAGGGGCAGACCGCACGGCGTGCCAATGTTGGGGGGATCGTTGAGGGTTGAGGGAGTAGAGGAGTGAGCCCCCCTATCCCGAAGGGATTCCAGCCAATAGCCGGTGGTCAGCGCAGCGCCACCACCGGTATAAGATCGAAAAGAGATCCCTATCCCGAAGGGATTGCAGCCGCCTTCAATCCAGATACCGCTCCTCGAATTCAATCCCCGCTCGCTGGAGCAGATCGACCATTTCCTCGCGAAAACTCTGTCGTTAGTGATGTTTCTTTTGATTCTTAATCTATCCTCGCACATTCTTGCAAGCGGAAGGAC
>JAYSUV010000424.1:0-11451 GCA_043718945.1 Planctomycetota bacterium | reverse complement strand
CCTGGACCGTAGTCCTGCCAGAACCCGGTCACCCGACGAACCACGATGAGTAGAACCGGCGGCTAGCGCCGTGCCGCTCACCATGTTCACAGCACTGGCCTCGCCCTCCCGAGGCAGGCGAACCGACAAATCTTGCGATGACGAGGCACTTGACGGGGAAACGTCTCTGTCAAACTCATTAACCCACGGGCGGGCCGCGCGGGGAGGGAAGCCGCTCCTGCGTCGAGGACACCATTTCGTGGTGCCATTCGACGACGACAACCGCCTCGACCTCCAATATCGAAACTTCGACGACCTCGGCAATGGTCAGTGGGGCCGCGAACACGGCACAGATCGCACAGTGGTCGGAATCGTGAGGAGCTTGGGGAGTCGGCTCCGGCTCCGGCGATCCCTTCACCGGATGATGATGGCAATGCCCATGAGAGCAGGTCGTCTGCGGCGAATGTGCATGCGGAACGTGGCTCGCATGCGAACTACAGCCTGCCTCACCCAACACCAAGTGCCAACCGCCATGCCCCAATACCACCAACAGGGCGTAGCCACACAGGGCTGCCCAGCGGAGAATCGGCGGAAGAGTCACTCGCGGCATATTCCACTCATCAGGGACAACGCGGCCACATATTCTGATACGGCACCAGACGCAAAGTCAACGGGTGAATTCAGACCAAAGCTGATTTTGGTGGCAATTTCACGCGGCATTGGCGAGTTCGACCTTCATGGTCGAGATGCCGACGCGGAATCCGATAGCCATCTTTTTGGCGAATTCCGCAGCTGTTCATCGAATGTCAATATGCGGGTGCGATATTAGTCGTGTCCTAGGGTTGCAGGCGGAGCCTTGCAGCACACCAGTGGGCAGTTGGGTTCGTCGACTCGTCACGAGGAGGAAGCGTGATTGCACCCATGTTTCGAAGAGCGCGTCAGGATGTCCGCACCCTCTTTGTCAGCGACGTGCATCTGGGCAGTCGCCACTCGCAATGCGAGCCCTTTCTCCAGATGCTCAAGCAGCAGCACCCTCGCTCCTTGTACCTGGTCGGTGACATCCTGGATGGATGGCGCTGGCCAGATGCGTGGATCTGGAAAGACTCGTTCGTCAGTGTGCTGAAAGTTCTGGAAGACCTGGCCGAATCGGGCACCGAGATCTTCTACACGCCGGGGAATCACGACGAGTTTTTAAGAAACCCCGAAGCTGCGGAAGTCGCCCAGCGGCATTTCCCTTTCATTCAAATCGCCGATGAGTTCGTATTCCACGCAGCTGATGGGCGTCGCCTGCTGGTGACCCACGGAGATCACTTTGATGTGGTCGAGAAGTCGGCCCAGTGGCTCTCGAAGATGTCCTCGTGGGCTTATGACACGGCATTGTCAGCGAACTGGCGTCTCAGCCGCATGCTGAAGGTGGAAGATCGCAGTCCGTTCTGGTTGTGCGCCACCGGCAAGCGGCGGGTGAAATCGTTGATTCGGTTCCTGAGCGGATTCGAGTCATCGATCCTGAAACATGCCAAGGAGCGCGGCTGCGACGGTGTCGTGTGTGGGCATCTGCACACTCCGGCGATTGTCGAGCGGGACGGGATGACCTACTTCAACACGGGCGACTGGGTGGAGAATTGCACCTCGCTGATCGAGTCGGAGGACGGGGAGTTCGACATCGAGTGCTTCTACCCTTGGACCGCCCGGAATGGCGTGATCCGCCGCCAGGAGAGCATGCCTGCCTTGCCGCCCACCCGTCCGGCCTTCGTTCCGTCGCTCGGTATGGCCGAGACCAGGGTGCCGTAGGGTGGGACCAGCCGCTCTGGGCGCAGGCCCACCATCACTCGCCGGACAGCGTCAAGCATGGTGGGCCTACGCTCCAAAGCGAGCTTGTCCCACCCTACGTGGTTGACACATTACTTCCAGTTCATGAGGATTCCCCCCAATGGCCTTCGAACGTGTTCGCCGTGCGTGGTTCAACCTGATCCACACCCACAACTTGGTCTACAACACCTGTTGGGAGGATCCACGCGTCGATCGTGTCGCCTTGGAACTGAGTCCCAGTGACTCCGTGTTGGTCATCACTTCGGCAGGCTGTAACGCACTCGACTACCTGCTGGCGGGCGCGGGACATGTGCATGCCGTCGACATGAATCCCCTCCAGAACGCGTTGCTCGATCTCAAGTTGGCAGCGGCCAAGACGCTGGAGTACGACGACTTCTTCCTGCTCTTCGGGCGCGGTCGGTCGGTCGACTGGAAGTCCCTGTACCCACAGATTCGCGCGGAGTTGCCCGCCCATGCTCAGGAGATCTGGGACCGGCGCGGACAAGCCTATTTCGGTGGCCGGGAAGGCAAACGCAGCTTCTACTTCCGAGGCTCCTCCGGGACGTTTGCCTGGCTGGTCAACGGCTACATGAACCGCGTGGCCAAGCTGCGAGGTCCGGTGAATGAGCTGCTGGAGGCCCGCTCGGTCGAGGAACAGCAGACGATCTATCGGGAGCAGCGTCTCGGCGAGCGGCTGTTCCGTCCGCTGGTCAAGTTCCTGCTGCGACGCGACACGACGATGGCCATGCTGGGTGTCCCGCGTAGTCAGCGTCGCCAACTCGACGAACAGTACCCCGGCGGGATCGTGCAGTTCATCGTTGATCGCGTCGAGGAAGTCCTGACGCAGCGGCCCATTGCGGACAACTACTTCTGGCGGGTCTATCTGACCGGTGAGTACACCCAGGAGTGCTGTCCCGAGTACCTCAAGGAAGCCAATTACTCGGTCATGCAGACCGCTCGCGAGCGGATGACAGTCACGACCGATTCAGTGCTTGGTTATCTGAATCAGTTCGAGGGGCGCATCAACCGCTATGTGCTGCTCGACCACATGGACTGGCTGCACGAGCATCACCGCGATGTCCTGCGTCAGGAGTGGCAGGCCGTCGTCGACAAGGCCGCCGACAACTGCCGCATCCTCTGGCGGAGTGCGGGGTTCAACGCTGACTTCATCAATCCGATCCAGGTGCAGTCGGGCCAGGGCACCCGTGAAATGGGGCAGCTGCTGACCTACCACACCGACCTTGCGAAGCAGTTGCACACCTCCGACCGGGTGAACACCTACGGCAGCTTCTACATCGCGGATTTGATCGCGAATTAAACTTCCGAAGGAGTGTGGTCGCCATTGTCCAGTCCCCGGCCCCGAAGGGGACTGACTCGATAGCCCAGGGCGCAGCCCTGGGAACTCGGATGCCAACCATCCCCAAGGCCCAAGGGGCCGTGACTCCACTCCGCTCGAAGCACAACCATCAGGCCTAAGTCAATGTCCAACCTCCTCATCCATCTCTTCAACACCAAGTGTCGGGGGCTGAGCGGGTGACGGCCCGTTGGGCCTTGGGGGTCATCGGTCCATGTGTTCCCAGGGCTGCGCCCTGGGCTATCGAGTTTGGCCCCTTCGGGGCGAAGAGTTCTGACCGCTGACGTTTCAGCGGGAAAGACTTCGAAAGTTTACGACCGAGTACCGGGGGCGCTCCCCGCAGGAGTCTTTCATGCTGTCGACCACGCGAGCTGGGTGGAGTGATTTTCGAGTCCTGTGGCACATACTTGCCAAGCGGGTGCGGGGAACCTCGCACGCCGAGCGGCTCGACAGCTTCTATGCGGGCCAGGCGCGGGACTACGACTCCTTCCGCTCGCGATTGTTGCATGGTCGACAGGCGATGATCGATGCGATTGAAGTTCCGCAAGACGGTGTGTGGGTCGACATCGGAGCGGGCACGGGCGAGAACGCCGAACGCTTGGCCCATCGCCGCACGCGGCTGAAGTCGCTGTATCTGGTCGACCTGTGCCGTCCACTGTTGCAAGTTGCCGAGGAACGCATCGCTCGCGAAGGGTGGAAGAATACCACTGCGGTATTTGCGGACGGGACGCGGTTTGTCCCGCGCGAGGGGCTGGCGGATGTGGTCACGTTTTCCTATTCGCTGACGATGATTCCCGACTGGTTCCGGGCGATCGAGCAGGCGTGGTCGATCCTCAAGCCGGGCGGGGTCATCGGGATCGTCGACTTCTACGTCTCGCGCAAACACCCCGATGAGGGTCTCAAGCGGCATGGGTGGCTGACTCGCAATCTGGTCCCCACCTGGTTCAGCAACGACAACGTCCATCCGAGTGCCGACCATTTGCCGTACCTGCTCAACCGGTTTGATCGCTGCTTGTTAGAGGAGCAGTCGGGGCCGGTGCCATTCATCCCGCTGGTCCGCGTGCCGTATTACGTCTTCGTGGGCCGCAAGCCGCTCGATGGACTTCGTTCAAACGCCAGCGTGCTGACTGAGGCAGAATCTCAAACCGCTACTCTTGTCCACTGATCAGAACTTGCCCCACCAACTGGCTATCGGGGAAGTTCGCCAAGACATACGTATTGCGTTGCTCGCGAACTTCGACCGTGACAGTTTCGGGAATGCCGTAGGCTCCATGAGCATCGGCGGCCTGCAACTTGAGGGTCCGAGTTCCCACGGGAGCCTCGATCCGCAGCACCTGGATTTTCTCGGGGAGTAGACCCCAGCAACGGGTGTCAGCGGCTTCGCTGAATTCCCAGGCGATCCCCCCGAGGGTCAGGGCGATATCGAGCGCTGGGTTCGACTCCGCCTGCATTTGTTCTTTGGCCAAGTAGATCGAGCCTTTCTTAATCGTTCGTCGAGCGACCGCCATCGCCAGAACTTCGTTGTATCGGGCTTGGTAGTGGGCTTCGGCCAGTTCGCCCACATCCACCAAGGTCGCAGTGGAACCGACGTGACCCCCATCGATCGCGGCCTGGACCGATTCAATCCGGTTGGGGCGACGAACCACCTTGGCAACTTTCACGGGGGCGATGGTGGGCGGGAGTGTCTGTTTGCCCAGCGCACTAATGATCTGGTCCGCAATCAGCAGCGAGACTTGAGTGGGGATGTCTTCGGACACCTCTTTGATCGGCCCGCGACCGACCATCGTAAACAGGTAGATTACGCCGTGATCCTGGGCACACGCCACGTCATCGCGAGCCCGTTCGAGGTCGGCCTCGCCATCGCGAAAGTCCGGAACATAAGAGACCACCATCTCTCGTGCGCGGACCACTTCATTCGCGTCGAGAGATGATTCTTCATTGAGCATCGCCCGCACATACGGACCGAGCGCGACTTGGGGCAGCTCTGGTGCGGCGGGGACTTCCTGCCCCTCTGGAGTGACCTCGGCCTGCTTCTGCTGCGACTTCTCGGCCAGTTCCAACTGCTTCGTGCCGATTTGGAGAGCGTATGCCTGGGCATCGCCGCCATCGCCCATCAGATTCGAAAGAGCCAGAAATGTTCGCACGAGGATCTTCTCATGATCCTCTCCGGCGTAGGAGATCTTGGTGTCGTCGGTCAGCATTGAGGTCGCGATTTCCTTGGCCGACTTCTCCTCGTACTTGTCGAAATCATCCCGTACACGCCGCAGCAGTTTCTCGGCCTCTTTCGGATGGCCCGCACACAATTCAATCATCGCGCGATCGAGGTCGAATACATCCTGGTCCGACTTGTGCTTGTCTCGCAGATACTGCGCACGAGTCCGAGCGGATTCAAGATTCCCCGCATAGAAATCATTACGGACCGACACCACGCGGTCCACATGCGAGGCACACCCGCTCAGCATGACCGCCAGTAGACAGCACGCCCCCCCCCACAGTCGCGGAGTGCCCCGCAGCTGTCGCGATTCGTTCATGGGGGAGGGCAAGAGACGCATGGCAATGACGAACTCAGGGAGGGGGGGGAGAGACTGATGGCGGATGGCGGATGGCCAGAATGCTGCAGGCCAGTGTTCTCTCTGGCCATCAGCCAATTCCTAGTAGTGCTTCAGCTTGCTGAGCTTCGACTTGTGATACCCCTTGCGGATCGTGGCCGATTCCTTGTCGTAGTCTCCGGTATTCGCGTCGACCAGTTCCAGCACGAGCTGGTAGTCGCGCTGCGAGTCTCCATTACTCTGCGTCGACAGTGAAGTGATTTTGGCGAACAGCAAGTAGTTGATCGGCTCCCCGACTTGCTCCATCGCCGCCGCGAACATGCGCTGGTTCGCTGGGATGAACAGCTCATCCGAGCGGAGGCTGCATTCCTTGAGTCCGGCGTCAACGAACCGCTTATTCACGAGCTTGAACTGCTCGGACTGGCTGATGAGCGAGTCAATATGATCGTAGATTTGCTCGCGACTATCGCCGAGTTCTTCCGCGCTCTTGTTCTCGACCCCCAAGAAGCAGACCCGCTTCTTCCCAGGGATTTCGTCGCCGCCGACGGACACCGATTGTATGTCGGAACACTGGCGGGCCAGCAGCTTGCCGACCGACTGCTCGATGAGCGGCTTCCACGTTTCTGCCCCGGCGGCATGACTACCGACCATGTCCTGGTCGTCGTCCTTGAGAACGTGGGCGACCTGCTTTCCTCGACATCCAGTCGCCAGAAGTACGGCAGCCAGAGCGGGAGCAAACGCGGATTGAATCAAGAAGCTGCGACGAATCATGGGGTGGCCTCATGCCAAAGTGGGGAGCCTCGACGCGAGTGTTCCTCTCAGAACAGCTCTCGTCCGGGCTCGCAAAGTCAGACTGGGGCGAGGCACTCATTGCCTCACTCCATTACGGATCGGCGAGAGGAGGTCCATCCTCTCGCGAACCACCGAACGGCAGGAACCGCCGATGTGAAGAAACGCTCTTTCTCCACACCGAAACACTTCTCCGCTCTCTCGTCCATTCAGTCGGCGGACGACCCGCCCGCTCTTCAGCTGAGATTGACAACCTCATCCGAACTGGCATTTCTACCATGCACGGGAATATCACAGAAAGAGCAGTTCGACTCCATCAGTCGATTCGTGCCGTCGAATCGACTACGCGGCATCCACCACGGGACTCGTCAGGCGGACCTTCAAGTACCGTTCTCCCTTGGTATCATAGAAATAGATCAAGTTCTGGTCGCTCGCCCAGATCGCTCCCAACCGAATGCTACGCGGCCCGTGCAGCTGAAACTGCCGACCGCAGACACGCCCCCGCATCATCAGCGGGTCTTCATGGGTCTGGAACTGGTCTTCCAACAAGCTCTCCTTGGCGCACAGTTGTGCATGCACATACTGTCGCAAATCGTCGAGCGTGGGGATGGTAGCGGTTGTGTCCAGCATAGGTTTTGGTGGGGGCGAATCAGGGGGTGAATCGAGGTGTGCTTCGCAGGTCGCAGCCTCGGTATCGTCGGGCCAGCCAGTCCGACTTCCCTGTGAGACTCGTTCATCCACCGACCGTCACAGCCGCAGGGAATGGAATTCACCCAGAATTCCTCAAGCATCGCGTGGGTTCGGAGTCGGCCCGACGATCCGCTATCATGCGTAGTCTCCTCACGCAGCTGGAGATTTTCCGGGGCGAGAGAGCGATTCCACTTCAGTGATTGACCCCTTCGGGAGAGGCTCGTGCCGTCACCGTTGCATGCGTTGGTTCAGAGCCTGGAAGACAACATTGCGCAGGCGATCTTGGGCAAGAAGGCGGCCATCCGGCTCGCGCTGGTGGCCCTTTTTGCGGAGGGGCATCTGCTGATCGAAGACGCGCCGGGAGTCGGCAAGACCTCGCTCTCGAAGGCCCTGGCCTTCAGCCTCGGCTGTAAGTTCACGCGGTTGCAGTTCACGCCCGACATGCTGCCCAGCGACATTTTGGGAGGCAGCGTCTTCCTGCCGAACAAGGGGGAGTTCGAGTTCCGGCCCGGCCCGATCTTCACGCAGATCCTGCTCGCCGACGAGATCAACCGCATCACGCCGAGAACGCAGAGCGCCCTGCTCGAAGCGATGATGGAGAAGCAGGTCTCCGTGGAAGGGAAGACTCATCCGTTGGAGCGACCGTTCTTCGTCCTCGCGACTCAGAACCCGTACGAGTTCGAGGGCACTTACCCTCTCCCGGAAAATCAGCTCGACCGCTTCATGATCTGCATGGACATCGGCTACCCCGACAAGGCCGCAGAGAAGGGGGTGCTGACCTCGCACCGACTCGGCGAGCCGGTCGATCAGCTGAAGCCCGTGATCTCGACGAGTCAGCTGCTCTCGTTGCAGGCCGCCGCTCGCGATGTGCGGATGGATGATTCGCTCCAGGACTACATCCTGGAGATCGTGCATCGCACGCGGTCGAACAACGAGCTAACGGTCGGCGTCAGTACTCGCGGGGCAATCACGTTCTCCAGAGCCGTCCAAAGCCACGCCTTCGTCGAAGGGCGTGAGTATGTGATCCCGGACGACATCAAGCAGATGATGCTGCCGGTGCTGGCACACCGAGTCGTCTGTGCGGGGATGCTCCGCGAAGGTCAACGCAAACGAGCCCAGACCATCCTGCAACAGATCGTCGACCGGATTCCGGTGCCGAGGTAGGGACAGGCTCTCGGAACTTGTCAACGCAAGCTTCGTGGAAAGCCTCGATTGAAGAGACCGAGGGGCTGATCCCGATCGGCGCTGTTGGTACAGATTGACGAGTGGGGGAACACCCCTCAACGAAAGCCGGATGGTGTTGGCCGTGTTTCTCCCCCGAAGGTGTCTCACGACACCAGCGGAGTCTTCTTCTCCCGAATCTGCGGGCACTGCGGGGCCAATTCCCGGTTGAGGTCGATGTACTCCCGCCACGGCTCCGGCACGTCGTCCTCATAGTAGATCGCCTGCACCGGGCATTCCGGAACACAGGCTCCGCAGTCGATGCACTCATCCGGGTGGATGAACAACATCGACTCTCCCTCGTAGAAACACTCGGCGGGGCAAACCACCACACAATCGGTGTACTTGCAGCCGAAACACGGTTCTGTCACAACCATTGCCATTGCCGTTCTCCCAGTGTGGGGCCGCTTCGGTGTGAAGCGGCCTCATCCCGGAGATGCCGGAGCGGGACGAGTCTGGTCACGGATTCCGCCATCTTTTCCGAAGTTCTTCCAAAGGCCCGCGCCGTGCCGCCACCGCTCGACGACTCGCCGCCGCCGGAACTGGCTCGCCTCTTGGTGGACGGTGTGGGAAGCCAGTCCGGGGCGCGAGACCTTGTTGACCGGTACATGGCCCGACTGACAGCGCTGGCGAGTTCGCGGCTTTCGACCACTCTCCGGCGGCGACTCGATCCCGAGGACATCGTCATGTCCGCATTTCGCAGCTTCTTCGTGGGGGCTCGCGCAGGGAGGCTGGATGCCGCGACCGAGGGGGATCTCTGGTCGCTGCTGGCTACGATCACACTCCGCAAACTGGCGCATCAGGCGCGGCGGCATCGATCCGAGAAGCGGTCGGTGCTGCGCGAGTCGGAGCCCCCCGACGGCTGGACCGCGATCGCGCGAGAAGTTCCGACCGCTGAGGATGCCGCTCTGCTCGCCGAGGAACTGGAATGTCTGGTGGAGGCCACTGAGGGGCTGGACCGCGAGATCCTGATCCGGCAATTGAGAGGCGAACAAGGCGACGGGATCGCCAGAGAACTGGGCGTCAGTGAGCGAACAGTTCGCCGGTCTCAACAGCGGACTCGCGAGCTGGTGATGACTGACCGTCTGCATGGCGATCTGGCACGCATGACGGTTCGCGGCGAAGTCGCACGGACGCCTATGTCCGTGCCGCCCGGACCTGGGGGTCCAGGCTACGGAGTTGCTGACGATTCGCTGGCGGGGACACAGCCGACTCGTTCGCTCGACGAACTGAAGCTCCACGAGATGGTCGGGCAAGGAGCCTTCAGCAAGGTCTTCCGAGCCACCGATCGCAAACTCGGACGGACTGTGGCGGTCAAGTTCCTCAAGAAGGCATCGTGGTCCGACCCACGGGCCATCGCCTCGTTTCTGCGTGAGTTTGAAATCCTCAACCGGTTGCAACATCCTCATCTGCTGTCTGTGTCCGGTTGGGGACGCACATCGAGCCGTGCGGTCTTTCTGGTCATGGAGTGGGTCGAGGGCCAGAGCCTCGATTCATGGCAGCTCGCACGTCGCTCAATCAGCGAGGTGTTGAGGGTCGGCTGCGAGGTGGCCAGCGGGCTGGTCGCCGCTCATGCCTCCGGGGTCTGGCACTGCGACCTGAAGCCGGGCAATGTGCTGCTCGACGCGCACGGTCATTGCCGACTGGCCGACTTCGGATTCGCCCGCTGGGGATCGGACGACGACTCCCCCCGAGGCGGCACAGCGGGGTTTCTGGCACCCGAGCAGATCAACCCCGGGTTCGGGGCGATCAGTGAACGGACCGATGTCTACGGTCTGGGTGGGTTGCTGTACGCCCTGCTGGCGGGTCGGCCACCCTGCGCGGGACGTGACCTGCCAGAGACCATCGTGCAAGTGCTGTCGCCAGAGCTGGTGACTGACCTCCGAGAGTTCGGTGTCCCCGACGGGGTGAGCCGGGTCATCATGCGGGCGTTGAGTAAGTCGTCAGACTCGCGTTGGCCGGATGTCGCCTCCTTGCTAAAAGAACTGGATCAAGTTCGCCGAACAACAGAAGTACCCACATGACATCACCCCCATCCATCCGTATTTGCACCTGCGCCTCCCTCCGTGACCAGCCCGCCCTCAACCCCGTGTTGGAGATCATGGTCTCGGGCGGTGACTCGCGTTCAATGGCTGCGGGTCGCCCCGAGGAGGTGGTGATTTTGGACCGGCGGGACGGCGATGTGGCGTGTCTGGGGGCGGGGGTGGATCGGGAGCGGATTGCGATGATCGGGCCGATTCTGGCTCAGAGACCGCTGGAGACGACCGAACGGTTGGCGATCTGGCATGTCGCGCTGGGGTGGGCCCTGGCGAAGAATCCGGCGGCAATTCAGGTGGCGTGTGATGGGGCCACGGAGGACCGCGAGATGCTGGCGGGGCTGGGATATCCGATCACCACGGAGATCGGTTCGTTTGTCTGTGACCAGATCCCGTGGATGATTTCTGATGATGCTTCGATGGCGTTACGCTCTCTCGACCCCGGTTCGGACGAGTTGGTGACTCTGGTGCAGCGCACATTCGTGGAGTCACTCGACATCCCCGAAGCACTACCGCTGCGCAGCCCCCGGCAGATGATCCAGGGCTGGCTGGAGGACGGCCAGACGCGGTCCTGGGTGGCGCAGTCGCCAGAGGGACCGGTCGGGTTGCTGGTCGCTCATCAGCGCGGAGAAACAGCGGAAATCACTTACGTCGGCGTGGTCGACGGACAACGGCGACGCGGCTGGGGCACCCGACTGTTTGGTCAGTTTCTGAAGTGGGCCAGAGAGGCGGGCGTCGTGCGGATTTCGGTCATCGTTGATCGCCGCAACGACCCGGCGATTCAGCTCTATCGGCGGTTTGGGTTTCGAGAGGCAGAGATCTGGATGCCCGTGGTGTTTCAGCGGTTGTCGTAGTCTTAATTCGACTGTCCCGAGTTGGTCTATTCATCATAACGTCTGATGTGGGAAGATGATGGTTCGTGCGAGGTGGCGGTTCGAGGATCACGGGGAGAGAGAGCCATGGATGGTTCGATGCAGAGGCGGAAGGCGGAGTTGGAGCGGGAGTGCGAGATCGATACGAGTGT
>JAYSUV010000423.1:0-11461 GCA_043718945.1 Planctomycetota bacterium | reverse complement strand
TTTCCAACATCATTCGCGAGTTGAAACTGCTGCCGCCACGCCAGCGAGAGCGAATGTTTTTGGCCGTCGCGAAGCACCTTATGGGGGGAAGCATGCCCCAGCCTTCAAGCCTGATGAGTCAGTGAGAGACGGCGCTGTTCGTTCGATCGAGTCGTCGATTTTCTCATTGGGCAGAGTTGTCTTCCCATCACTTCACCGAATATCGAACGGAGATGCCCATGAGCCATCCACGACAAAGTCCAAGTGAGCCAGTGACCAGGTCTCTGACAACAGCCAATGTCGTCGAGGTCCGTTGCCAGGGATCTCCGAGGGAAATGGGCTTCGCTCAGGGGGCCGGTGTGCGTGACAATATCCACGCCGCGCGGCAGATCCTTGCTCAGCTGGAAGCATTTCGTCTGCAACAGCCGGGGTGGCTGCCGTATTCGGTCTACCGCTGGCTGGCGGAGCAGAAATCGCGGCGGTATCTGGCCCAGTGCCGCGACAGCATTGCGATGAACCAGCGGCTGGCTGGGATCGCCGAGGGTGCGGGTGTCAGTCTGAATGCCATCTGTCTGTTCAATGCGATTGAGCCGTTCTTGTCATCGGTCGGCGGATGTACGGCGTGCCCTGGAGCGTGTTCGGCAGTGGCTGTGCGGGGGCGACGGTCGGCCACGGGTGAGCCGATGGTGGCCCATAACTTTGACTATCTGCCACTGGTCCAGCCCTTGTATATGGTGCGTGAGAGTCGCCCCACCGGCGGGCTGCGGGCATTCGAGTTTACGACCGCTCCCTTGGCGGGTGCCGTAGACGGAATGAACGAGAAGGGCTTGTGTATTACGTATGATTACGGGTTCACGACGGACACTCCTTCGGCACCCGCAGCGCCGATCTCTGTAGCGATTTCAGAGGCCCTCGGTCGCTGCGAGACAGTGACCGAAGCCGCAGCTTTCATCACCCAGAGGCCGCGTTGGGGAGGCGGGCTGCTGATGCTGAGCGACGCCACTGGGGATATTGCCTCGCTGGAATTATCGAGTACCCGCAGTCATCTGCGTCGTCCCGAAGAGGGTGCAGATGTGCTGTATCACAGCAATGCGTTCTTCAGCGAGGGGATGCGACAGATTCAGACGCCTCGGGACGCGGTGTACACCGACTCCGCCCCCACTGCGTTGCGAGGGCATCGACTCCATCAGTCCTCCGAACTGCGCGACCAGCGATTCAAAGAACTGCTGGAGAGAGGCGAAATCCTCTGTGTCGACAAACTCGCAGCTGTGATGGCGGACCACGGTGCTGAAGGGATCCCCCATGCCTATTCACCCTGCGTCCACAGTTCCTATTGGCAAACCACCGCGTGCCTGCAGTTCTTCCCGAAATCGCGGCGGATGCGGGTGGCCTATGACACCGCGTGCCAGGCTCGCTTTGTGGACATTGAGTTTTAGATGCAGGGCCAGCGAGGTAGTACCGGTTGCCGCTCTGAGTTACCGGTGTGCCAGCGGCTGGCACCGACCGGCCTCGAACTCCGCATCCGCGCGTTGGCCCGCTTCGTCCAGTCGTCCGGCTTGGATGTCCGCTTCGATTTGGCGGTCCCAGGCATCGGCCAGATATTCCTCGAACCACCGCGAGAAAGCAGTGAGCTCATCGGCGGGTAACTGGCACCCGGCGGATTCGAGTTCTTGCAGGCTCATGGTCAACTCGTGAAACAGCGGGGCGACAGTCAAGATATCCCGCGCTGCCTCCCCGGCGGCAAGATGTACTTAGGGGGTGGGTGGATGCAGGCAAAGACTTCGGAAGGAGTGTGGTCGCCATTGTACGCAGGTTCTCGCCCCCCGGCCCCAACGGGGCCTGACTCGACAGCCTAGGGCGCAGCCCTGGGAAATCGGAAGCCAAACATTCCACAAGGCCCCACGGGCCGTCACTCGACTCCTCCAGCGGGTGATGATCGGTTGAGGAGAGGCCATGTGTTCCCAGAGCTGCGCCCTGGGCTTTCGAGTCAAGCCCCTTCGGGGCGAGAATTCCAGGAGATTCTGCGTACAATGGCGACCACACTCCTTCGGAAGTGTGGCGGGGACGCTGCGATGGGGCGGACGGGCCAAAGGGGCCCGTCCTACGGGGTAGCCGGAGCCGCAGGTGCGGGAACGGCCGGTTCGGCGGCGGTGGGAGCCGGTTCTGCAGCGGGTGCGGCAGGCACCGGCTTTGGCGTGGCCTTGAGGGCCTTGAGGCGATCAAGCTTGACCTTCACGGCTTCGGCCTTAGCGGCGGCGGCTTTGGCGGCGGCATCGTAGTCGGCCATCGCCTTTTGCTCTTCAGGTTTGGCCGGGGCTTCCACGGCGGCTTTGTCGGCGGCGGCTTTCACCTTGGCCATTTCTTCGGTCAGCGTCTTCTCCATCACGGCGGCTTTCTCAGCGACGGTCTTCGCAGCTGCGGCTCCATCGATGGCGGCTTTCTTGCCGTTGGTGGCGACGGTGGTTTCGCCGTTGGCCTTTTCCAGAGCAGCCTTGGCAGCTGCGAGGGCGACTTCGGCGGCTTTGAGGGCCTCTTCCGCCTTGAGCATCTCGGCGGTCTTGTCGACCAGCATCTTCTCGGCAGTGGCCTTCTCGGTGGTGGCGGTCAGCGTCTTCGCCGTCACGTCGGTCAGCTGGGCTTGCGTGGTGTCAGCGAGGGTCTTGCGATCGGTCAGGGCTTTGTTGAGGGTCGCCAACTGTGTGCTGGCCTGGGTCAGTTCCCCCGTGGCCCCGCCGAAGGCTTGCTCGACAGCGGCGATGGTGGCATCAATGGTCGGCGGGTTGGTGTTGAATTCGTTGAGGAGGACCCCGTCGGCGGCGTTCCAGATGCGGACCATACCTGTCCAGTCCCCACCGATGGCCCGTTCGCTTTCGGCGTCGAAGGCGACCTCCATGCCGAGGTCGGTCTGACCGGGGAATTCTTTCAGCTGGCCTCCGTCACCGTTCCACAATCGTACCACGCGATCCCGTCCGTTCGAGACGAGACGGCCATCGCGGATGTAGTCGACTGCCAGGCAGCCGCCGTGGGCGTTCCACTTTTTGACTTCGGTCCCGTTGTTCATTTCCCACAGGCGGATCGTGTTGTCTTCACTGGCGGAGGCGACGACGTTGCTATCGGGACGCCAGCTGACATCCGTGATCATCCCCTGGTGGCCGAGGAGGTTGTAGAACTCCTTGCCGGTCGAGGATTCCCAGACCAGCAGGCCGTTCGAGCGGTCGCCCGAGGCGAGCAGCACGCCGTCCGGACTGAACTCGATGGCGGTAATCCAGTCGTTGTGCTTCTTGTTCTCGAACAGCAGTTCCCCGGTCTCGACCGAGTAAACCCGCAGCATCCGCTTCGGTCCGCCCAGAGCGATCATCGACAGATCCGCGGAGATGTCAGCTGCGAGGACGGAGTCGTACTCATCGCCGACTTCGGCCTTGCGTTCGCCGGTCTTCACGTCATAGACGACGACCCGGCCACTCGCTCCGCCGCGTCCGCCACCGGCGAGGAGCATGGAGCCATCACGGCTGAACTTGAGGACCTGTGGCTGGCCTTCCGGGTAGGGCAGAACGCCAAGGACTTCGAACGTCTGTGTGTGATAGAGAGTGATCTGCCGGTGTCCGGAGATCGCGGCCAACGGAGCCCAAGGGCTGGTGGCCAGAGCGGTGACAGCGTTCTTGGTCGGGCTTTGGATGGTGGGGTCGCCGAGGTAACCGATCGGCATCGCAACTTCGGCCGGGCGTGCCCCGGAGACTTCAATCTTGGCCAGCGAGGACTTCTTCTTCATCTTGGCTGTGCTGCTCGACGCTTCGAGCAGTCCGCCATCGATCCACTTCTTGATGAGGGCGAGTTCGGCTTCGGGCATCTTGTCGGCGTTCGGAGGCATCTTCGGCTCCGACTCGTGCGTGACGAGGCTCCACAAGTAGCTCGATCCCGAGTCGCCACCTTCGACGACAGCACCCGAGCTGCCGCCCTGCATCGTGCCCGCATAGTTGTCGAGGGTCAGCCCCCCCTTACGGTCATTGGCATTGTGACACGAACCACAACGCTGCTTGAACAGCGGCAGAATGTGATCGGTGTACGTGATCTTCTCCGCAGCTGCGTCCTGAGCGAACGCAGTGGTGGTAGAGAGGATCAGGCAAGCGGCGAGGGTGAGGTAACGCATGGTCACGATCAGCAAAGTGCCAAGGGAGAAGTGTTGAGTTCTCAGTCATCAGTTTTCAGTCAAGACACTGAAAACTGACAACTAACGACTGATAACTTCCTCAGTGATTGAACAGGAACTCACGACTGTTCATGAGTGCCCAGTAGACATCGTCGAGCGAGCGATTCGCATCGCTCCCCTCGGCGAACAGCGGTGTCAGTGCAGCGACTTCCTGCTCGGTCGGCTTACGAGTCAGGCAGGTGATGTAGAGTTGCTCGACGATCTGCATGGGGGTCAGGTTCTGAGCCTGGAGTGCCTTGATGACGCCGCCCGCCTGCATCTTGCTGTTGACGACATCGCCGTTCATCAGGTGCAGAGCCTGCGACAGGGTCGGCTCCATCTTGACTTCACACGAGCATGCCGTCTCGCGGGTCGCTCGTCCGAACGTGGTCAGGAAGTAATCCGAGGTCGCCCCGTTGGCGATCTGCACCGCCCGTGATCCGAGCGGCAAGCCAGCGAACTTGTCCTTGGTGGTCGTCACCTGGCTGATGATGTCGAGCATCGATTCGGCCTTGATGCGGCGGATGGTCTGGTGGGCGAAGTTCAGTTCGTCGCTCCCATTGCTTTCGTTCCGTTGGGTCGAGCGCTGGTAGCTCTTCGACAGGCAAATGTCGCGGACGAGGGCCTTGAAGTTGTAGTTCGACTCGGTGAACCGCTTGGACATTTCGGTCAGCAGTTCCGGGTTCGAGGCGGGGTTCGAGACTCGCACATCATCGACCGGCTCGACAATGCCGACGCCGAGGAAGTGTTGCCAGATGCGGTTCGTAAAGTTCTGGGCGAAGTAGGGGTTGGCGGGAGACGCCAGCCATTTCCCGAGAGCGGCCCGACGATCCAGACCACCGGTGAGATCAGCCTTGCCGCCACCCAGGTAGGTCGGGATCGAATTGACCCCGGTGACCGGATGAGGCACTTCGCCGCCGCCCGAGTTGAAGATGATCTGCTCGCGGGAGTCTTCCGAAGTCTTGCGACCGACCTGAGCGAACAGGGCGGCGAAGTTGTAATAGTCATCCTGCGTCCACCGGTCGAACGGATGGTTGTGGCACTGGGCACATTGAATCCGCATTCCCATGAAGATCTGGGCAGTGTTCTCCGCGACCTTCAGACGGTCTTGCTCGATCTGGTAGAAGTTCGTCTGCGGAACCTTAAACGTGCCGCCACTGGAGGACAGCAGATCCTGAACCATCTTGTCGAGCGGGACGTTGTTCGAAATCTGGTCGACGAGCCACTGGTAGTACAGCACGACCGACTTCGTGGAGACCTGGTTGGACGAACGAATCATGAGCCACTCGGCCCACTTCGAGACCCACATCTCCGTGAACTCCTTGCGGCCCAGGAGTTCGTCAATCTTCTTCTCGCGCTTCTTCGGGTCGGCGTCGGCCATGAACGCGGCGTACTCCTCGCGAGCGGGCAACAGGCCGACCAAGTCGATCGACACCCGGCGGAGGAACTCCTCATCGCTGCACAACCCGCTCGGATGAATCCGCAGCTTCTTGAGCTTCAAGGCGACGAATTCGTCGATGTAGTTGACCGGCTCGGGTGGGAGCTCCTGGTACTCCAGAGCTTTGGGCAGGACGACGTACTGCGACCCGACGGTGAAGGTCGAGAAGCGGGCCATCACGAAGGCTTCACCGCGAGCACCAGCGGTCACGATCCCAGCGGGCGAGATGGCAGCCGAGTTCTCGTTGTTAGTCAGGAACAGCGCGAGGTGCGTCACGTCGCGGTCGGTGCCATCCGAGTAGGTCGCCCGCACGGTCACGCGCTGGGTCTCGCCGGGGCCATCCAGCACTCCGTTCTTCGGATAGATCGTCATCCCTGTACACGTCGCGATGTCGGCGGGGTCAAGCGGCGTTCCAGCTGCGATCCACTTGACCATCTGCTGGTTGAGTTCGCTGTCTTTTTCAAACCGTTTACCGCCGGTGTGCGGGACATCGCCGACCGACTTTTCGACCATCATGCTGGCCTCGGGAATGGCGAGGTCGACACGCCGACCGGGGAACTCGCGGGTGATCCGCATGTGGTCGCCGTTCGCGTCGTAGCCGAAGAGCGAGAGCCGGAACCCATCCTTGCCGCGAGCTGCTCCGTGGCAGCTCCCGGTGTTGCAACCGGCCTTCATGAAGACGGGCATCACATCGAGCTTGAAGCTGATCGGGCGGGCTTCGGCAGCTTTCTCGACCTTGACGGGGATGGTCAACATTTGCCCGCCGAACTCGATCTTGAGTTCGGTCACGCCATCCGCGACCGGGTGTAGCGTGTTCCCTTCACGACGAACGAGAGCCGGGTTGGCCAGCGTCCAAGTCGCCTGGTCAGTCACGTCGCGGGTCAGTCCGTCAGTGAAGGCGGCTTGCACCACGATCCCCTGCCGGTCCAGAGATGTCATGAGATTGACATCGGGCGGCGAGACGCGCAGCTCAGCGAGATCGGCTGCCACCACGGAGGTCGAGGCGATCACGAGCAGAGAGAGAGAGAGGAGACTGCGAAGCATGAGAGAGGTCTCGGGATGAACCACAGTATGACGGACGTCCTCGTCCGTCAGGCGAACGACGGACGAGGACGTCCGTCGTACAGGTCACACTACGGCGTGGCGGCGGGTGCTGCGGGGGCAGTGCCCTGAGACTTTTCCTTCTGCTGAAGCCGCAGCTGTTCCAAACGGGACAGTGGCTTCGGTGGAGGAGCGGCGACGGCGGCCACTGGCATCGGTTCAGGCATGGGCATCGGGGTGGGCATCGGCGGAGCATTCGGCTTCGGGGGTGGTGGAGTGTCGATCCGTAACCGACCCGTCCCAAGGTTGTGAACCACCATGTCCCCATTCTCCGGCACCAAGATCTGAGCGAACAGGTTCTGGTTGTTCCCCGCCGGAGCGTTCGCAGCGGCCTTGATTGTGAAGGTGAACTCGGTGGTGTCCTTCGTAATCTTGATCGGCTCGGCCGTGGTGTTGGCGGGAAGGCTAAAGAGCGTCGCGACCGCTTCGCCCACAAAATCTTTCCGCTTGGTCACTTTGACGAACATGGGGAGTTCTTTCCCCTGCTCCATCGCAGCTGCCGCGAATTCGAGAGTCATGTACTGCTCTTCGATGCGGATGGGGACAAACGGAGTACAGGTCTCGATCGGCCCATTCCCGACTGTGGAAATACAGCGAACGGCGATTGGCCAGTCGCCGACCGGGGCGTCACCGTTGCAGTTCACCGAGATCAAGGCTTCGTTCTGGCCTTCGGGGATGGAGACCGAACCGCTGGAACTGATGCCGGGAGGATTCTGGAGGAACAGCACCTGGATGGGTCCCTTGAAGTCACCCGTGCGTTCAGCCACGACCTTGAGGTTGAGCGATCCACCACGCACGATCGGCACCTTGGGAGGCTCGATCGTCACCTTGAACGGAGCAGCCTGGGTCACGACAACCGGCAGGCGGGTCTGCTCTTCGGTCCAGACCGTTTGCTGGTTCTGGCCGAGGACCATCAGGATGTTCTGCTTGAATCGACCTTCGACCTTGAGGTCGGGCTGCTTCGGATCCTCCAGGAAGGTCAGTATCTTCGAAAACTTACCCGCGACCGGAGCGTCCGCAGCTGCGTACAGCACGACCGGCATGGTGGCACCACCGCGCCACATCTCCGGGCAAACAATGCTGACACCGGCGGGCAGGTCGTCGCTCTTGAAGTTGGCTGGACCGCCGAAGTCCTGCCGAGTGACGTTCACTTGTACTCCAACGCCGCCCCCTTGTGGGATGACCAATTGGGGCGAGACATACCGTTGGAACTCCACTGTGCCAGCAAAGGTCTTCGGCAGCACCGGTTGCATTTCGACACGGTACGTATAGCTCGGTCCACCGCCACGCAGATGATCGTGGACGAGGATCGAATACTCGCCATCTTCGGGACACGCCCAGCGAATATAGCTGTCGGGACCACGGCTATCGTCATTGCTCGCGAGACCGCCGCCGTCCTTGTTGCAGACGTACAGGACCGCATCAATCGAGGACCGCACGCGGCGACCATACATCTCGACTTCGAAGACCTGTCCCTTCTTGGCGGTGAACTTGAAGTAGTCGGCGTCGCCCGGCTTCTCCAATACTCCGTTGAAGGCCACCGGAGCTTCCACAGCCACCAGAGCCGCCGTGGCATCGTTGTTCTCGGCTTCGAACACATTCGTCAGCGGTGAGACACGAAACCGCATCGGCGACGCAGCTGTGCCAGTTGCGTCGGTTACGTTGATCGCCCAGTCTTCGGGAGCGTCGGCAGGGATCACAATGTCCTGCTCGAAGTCACCGGCCACATCGCCGAGGAACTTGACCTTCACGGTCTCGCCCGGCTTCCCACCGGCGGGGATGATCCCGCGAGGACGCGGGTTGGTCCCGATATTCAGCATGTAGTACGCGCGGCCATCACCGAGGTAGGACGCATCGCGAATTTGGACGATGTACTGGCCGTCTTCCGGGATCACGCACGACGCGATGCCATCGTTCCACACGAGAGCGGCGTCATCGCTGGTCGATTGCTCGAACCGGGCGGCATTCAGGATGGCGACGTAGGGGTCAAAGAAATTCCCCCCGGACGAGAACCCGAGGCGAATGCCGTACACCTCAGCGGTCAGGCGTTCCCCCTTCTTACAATCGACCACGTAGTAGTCGACATCCTCGCCGTCGACGCGACCGTGGACGCAGAAGTTGTTGGTGATCGCCTGGGGCTTCGCGAACTCGGAATTCGGCTCGACCTCTTCCACAATCGGTAGCGGGCCGACGTATAGGTTTTGAAGATTGGAAAGCCCGGTTGCGGTGCGAACTCGGCAGCGGAACGAACCGATCGGAGCGTCTGGAGCCGCTTTGACACGAACCTTGACACTCGCTCCATTGGCATCCGCTGGCACTTCGAAGCTCACGACCGACAGACCTGCGTCGTAGATCAGGAGTTCCTGTGCATCCTGCAGATTTGCCCCCTGCAAAACCAAGTCGGCCTCGGTCCCCCGCTGCAACCCGTGAGGCAGCATGTTATTCAGCTGAGGGGCAGCTGCGGATGCGACAGCAGCAAAGCCCCACAGGAGACTTGCGACAACCAGACCACGAAGGATCGAAGGCATGGGCCTTCCTCGCTCAGAAGATTTGCAGGATCGGTAAGCATTGCGGGATCGGCCCGAACATCAGGTGGGATGTTTCGTTCGGACGCGGGGCACTGGCTGAGTCTCCCCAGCCAGTCCACTCGAAGCTGCGGAAATCCTCCACGGCATCGTCAGCGTGACACCACTCGAATCCACTGGCAAATCATCCATGAGGAGCAGGGATCGCTGTACACCAGTATGACCGGTTTACACTGACCGGCTACTGCAAAATGCGACTTCCACCGGGAATTTCCCGGTGGAAGTGCAGATTGGGAATTTAGGCGAGCAGATCCTGGATCACGTCTCCGCCGTCACAGATTTCAATCGGACGATCGCCCGGAGCCATCAGCTCCTTGTCAGCGACGATTCCCAAGCAGTGATAGACGGTCGTGAACAGGTTTTCGACGGTGACGGGGTTCTCGTCCGGCTCACTGGCCGTCGTGTTCGACGTACCGTACACGAAGCCCTTCTTGATGCCGCCGCCAGCTAAAGCCACGCTGAATACCTTCGGCCAGTGGTCGCGACCGGCGGTGCCGTTGATCTTCGGAGTGCGTCCGAACTCGGACGAGACCATGACCAGCGTGCTGTCGAGCAGACCCCGTTGCTCCAGATCGAGGATCAGGCGGCTGAACGCCTGGTCGAACTGCGGCATCTGATTGCGGAAGCCAGCCACGATCTGGTCGTGCATGTCCCAGCCGCCGTAGGTCAGATTGACCAGCCGCACACCCGCTTCAACGAGCCGCCGAGCCAGCAACATGCGGGAGCCAGCTGTATTGCGACCGTACTCATCGCGGAGGGCCGCTGCTTCGGCTTCGAGGTTGAATGCCTCGCGAGCCTGTGGCGAAGAGATCAGCGAGTAAGCACTCTCGTAGAAGGAGTTCATCGCCGAGATCTTGTCGGACTTCTCCTTCGTATTGAAGTGGGCATTGACCGCTTCCAGGGCGGAGCGGCGAGTGGCAAAGCGGCTCTCATCAACGCCATTGGGCAGGTTGAGATCGCGAACCTTGAAGCCGCCGTCGGCTGGATCGCTGCCGAGACTGAAGGGAGCGAAGGCGGAACTGAGGTAGCCGCTGCCCGCGAACTCGTTCGGCATGCTCGGCACGCAGACGTACGGTGGCAGATTGTTCCGCGACCCATACTCGTGCGAGATGACTGAGCCAATGCTCGGAAACTGGAGGGCCGGGCTGGGCCGATACCCAGTGAACATGTTGTGCGTACCGCGTTCGTGGGCCGCTTCGCCGTGGGTCATCGAGCGGATGATCGTCATCCGATTGGCCACTTGAGCGGTCTTGGCGAGCGTCTCGCCAAACAACACTCCATCCACATTAGTCTGGACTTGCTTCATCTCGCCGCGGTATTCAATCGGAGCAAAGGGCTTCGGATCGAACGATTCTTGGTGGGCCATACCGCCCGGCAGGTAGATATGAATGATCGACTTCGCCTTGCCTTCGAAGTTCGCATACTGCTTGAGGTCGGCCCGGGCCTCGTTCTGAAGCAACTGGGGGAGGGTCAGTCCAGCTCCCGCAATCATGCCGACTTGCAGGAAGCCGCGACGGGACAACTGCCGGAAATGATGCGGGTTGCAGCCAAGGACACTGTTCATGGGACACTCAACACTTGTGGGGCAGGCGGGATGAGTTGAACAGAAGCGACGGGAGGGTACGGGCCGAAACCCGCAAGATCGCTGAGCCACAACTCGGTGGGATGACCAATCAAGTCTCTCATCAACCGCCCATTTGAGTACAAAGGTTCGGGAGACTCAGACCGTTCTGTAACTTTTGTCCCAAGTTTCAACCTCTTTGTCAAGCATCGGCAGAATTTGATCCTCCCTTGAAGCAGAGATCGGTGGGATCGTACGGATCGCAATCTCTATATGGACCAAGAGGTTCCGTTGGAGCCCAAACCTCACTTCCGGTGATAACGGCAGTCGCAACCGACTTTCTATCAAGAAGTTGTGAAGAATCGATCGGGCTTCCCTCCACAGCCAAATGCCGTTAAACTCCTTGGCCCACTCGAATCCACGAAGCTAACTATACAAATGGTTACTGGCTGGTTTCTCTGAGTTGAGCTGACCTCAGCCAACGCGCCTCCGCTGACTCCTCCCTTGAGATTGGGCTGAAGCTGCCTTCACCCGATCACTCCCACTCCCTTTGCAGTTGTTCAGGACACCGGTCCCATGCGTCGCGACGAAATTCGAAACATTGCCATCAT
>JAYSUV010000422.1:0-3960 GCA_043718945.1 Planctomycetota bacterium | reverse complement strand
CGCTAGCCGCCGGTTCTGATGCCTGCGGGTGGTCAGGGGAACCGGCGGCTAGCGCCGTGCCGCTCACAGGAAGGATTATTGCCGGTCCGAGTCATTGCGTCGAATGGTTGCCGAGATTTTGCCACCGCGATGCAGTCAATCAAGCCATCAAATCACCGCCACGTCATCCCCGGGAATCGCCATCCGCTCGATTTCCCGGCAGAGTTTGTCGAATGACCGCGAACGGCTGCGGCAGAGTCTGAGGTCCATTGTGGCCGAGAATTTGGGTTGATCGACCGTTTCCTTGTACTTGATTCCGCGAAATCTGTCCTCGATCCACTTCTTCTTGGACCCACGAGTTTCCGGATCGGAGGGGACTTGGCCCGGTTCAAAATCAAGGTAGCCTGTCAACGATTCCGCCGCAGCGACAAACCAGGTCTCGTATTCATCCACCGCAAAAACGCAGGCAATTCGGAGATGAGATGCGATCTCAGTTGCACGGCGCTTGAGATTTGGGCCGAGCGTCGCTGCGCATCCGCCTTCCGCATCAAGCAAAATGAGAACGCACTTACGTACAGACGATTCACAATGTTCCGTCAGCTTTCTCTCTGCAATACCAACGGCCCTCATCAGGCATGGATCGTCGGCTTTGAGGAGACTTGAAGCGGGCATTCGTATTGGCTTCAGCACATCAATAAAGATCTCCGGACAATAGGATTGCCCGATTCGACGAATCAGAATCGGAAGTGATGGAACCTCACCATCACCTTCAACGATCGGAGCCACGACGACACGAATCATTGCGGTGACGTTTCCTCAACAGGCAGGTCGACTCGTGGTTCGAGTTGATCCATTCGGAGGAGTTCACCCGGAGTGTACAGGTGATCGCGAATGGCTGATGCTGAAGCGCGATCGATGGGGGCGATGACCGTGCTTCCGGATTCGTCAGAGACCGCAAACAACGAATCGGTCTCGATATCGATTCGATCCAGTAGGTCCGGGCTGTGGGTCGTGATGAGAACCTGATTGTTGACAGATGATTCTCGCAGGGCATCGAGCAGAACAGCCATTGCGGCAGGATGGATTGCCGACTCGGGCTCCTCGATGCCGATGACATGCGATGAGTCGGTGCGTGTGTAAAACTGAAGTGCTGCCACAAGAACAGCAAGAGACCGCAAGGTTCCATCAGACATATTCTGAGACTGGAATGTCCTGGGCTGAGATTCGCCGGGAACTTGCAGAATGAATTCCAGAATCTCGTATCCGCCGATTTCCAAAGGCTGCACGGCGATCAGACCAGGGACAATCTGAGCCAAGTACTCGACAATTCTTGCCAATGTCCTAGGCCGCTCTCGTGACAATCGAGACACTGCGCTCGTCAGGTTGCTACCACTTTCTTTCAGTGTCGTTCCCGACTCAATGAGATGTGGCCGACGCATTGGACTTGGTATCGGGTTGTAGATGCTAAGACTCGCCAAAGCCTCGCGAACGTACCCGTACACCACGTACTGTATCGATGCAAAAGGAAGGTAAAGGGCTTCTTTCGAAATGCTACTGATGTTGACATCTGAATCACCTGAATCAGTGAGCTTCTCTCTGTCTCGGTCAAACTTTTTGAATAACTTGAACCCCTTCTCCGAGGTCCTATATTCAAGTCTCTCCTCGTCGACCACAAACCCACCATGCGGTTGCTTAGCAATCTGGATGACATAATCAGCCTGACTACGAGACCATTGCACCTGCAACTCAATACGAAAGTTGTCTCCTGTCTTCATGCCGCGACGAAGAACATTCGCCATTCCTCCCCTGCTCTCCAGGGCATGCGACAACGAACCAGGAGACAATGCTTGTGCAACAAACTGCAGCGCGTCCAGAAAGTTACTCTTTCCCGAGCCATTCCGGCCCACAAGGACATTGAACCGCGCCAAGGTCACATCGCAGTGGGCGATGCTCTTGTAGTTGTGGATCACCACTCGGCGAATCAGCGGGGGCTGTTCCATGTGTTGAACTCCTCATGCGGCGCTGCCATCACCCGCCCAACTGAACCAATTCCTCTTCCTGCAGCTGCTTCGCGACATCGTCATCGACGTAGTCGCTGTGGCAGTCGGCCTTCTTCCCGGTTTCGGCACCGAGGGCTTTGCGAGTCTTGCTGGCGAGCTTGTGGATCTCGTCGGGGCTGAGGACGCCGCGTTTTTCGAGGATCTCTTGCTGCTCGGCGGTCAGGGCGGCGGTGACTTTGGCCTTGTCCCAGCGGTAGCCAGCTTCCTTGCCGCTGGCGAACTCGACGATCTCTTTGCTGATGCGGACGCTGCACCAGTCGTGGCCGCACATGGCGCAGAAGTCGGTGTCGACATCGAGGTCTTCGTCGTGGTACGCCCGCGCCGTATCCGGGTCGAAGCTCAGCTCGAAGTGCTTCTCCCAGTTGAGGGCGGCGCGGGCCTTCGTCAGTTCATCGTCGCGGTCGCGCGTCCCCGGAATGCCGAGGGCCACGTCAGCCGCATGAGCGGCGATCTTGTAGGCGATGCACCCCTGCTTCACGTCGTCCTTCTTCGGCAGACCCAGATGCTCCTTCGGCGTCACGTAGCACAGCATGCTCGCCCCGTGGTATCCGGCAGCTGTGGCTCCGATGCAACTGGTGATGTGGTCGTAGCCGGGGAAGATGTCGGTTACAAGCGGTCCGAGGACGTAGAACGGAGCCCCGTGGCAGAGGGTCCGTTGGAGCTTCATGTTGTATTCGATCTGGTCGAACGGGACGTGCCCCGGCCCTTCGATCATGACCTGCACGCCCTTGCGCCAAGCTCGCTCAGTGAGTTCGCCAAGAGTACACAGCTCGGCGAGTTGAGCGGTGTCGGTCGCATCGGCCAACCCGCCCGGTCGCAGTCCATCTCCAATCGAGAAGGTGACATCCCACTCGCGCATGATGTCGCAGATGTCGTCCCAGGCTGTGTACATGGGGTTCTCTTGATCGTGGTCGATCATCCACTTGGCGAGCAGCGACCCGCCACGCGAGACGATCCCGATCAGCCGCTGCTTGACGTATTGCAGATGGTCATACAACACCCCCGCATGGATCGTGAAGTAGTCGACCCCCTGCGCGGCTTGATGCTTCAGCGAGTCGAGGATGATCTCTTCGTTCAGATCGAACAGCTTCCGCCCGATGATCATCGAGTAGATCGGCACCGTCCCGATCGGCACGTTGCTGTTACGGATGATCGCCTGCCGACACTCGTCAATGTTGCCGCCGGTGGAGAGGTCCATCACCGTGTCGGCCCCCCAGCGCTCAGCCCACTTGAGTTTCTCGACCTCCTCATCAGTGCTGGATGAGACCGGCGAAGCCCCCATGTTGGCGTTGATCTTCGTCTTCGAGGCCCGCCCGATCGCCATTGGGTCGAGTTGGTAGCCGAGATGCACCTTGTTCGCCGGGATCACCATCCGACCGGCTGCGACCTCATCGCGAACTTGAGCCGGGGTCAAGTGGCCTTCACGCTCGGCAACGCGAGCCATTTCAGGTGTGATGATGCCAAGGCGGGCGGACTCGAGTTGGGTGCTAGGGAAGAAGTCAGTAGGCAGAAAACTGAGATGCCGCTCGGTTCCATCGGCTTGTTGGAACACGACCGTCCCCCGGCTCGGGTTCAACTCCAGAGGCTGAGAACCTTTTACAATCACACAGGAGAACCACCCTTCCGGCAGAAAATCCCAAGCCGTCTTCTCACTCGGCTGCGGCATCCCCGGCGTATCTGGCGAGGCGAACGTCCACTTCCCCTCGGCTCCGGGGGCGATGTGAGCCTTCTTCGCAAAGCTGCCGGGTGAGGTGCCCGCAGCGGTCGAAGAGGGGTTCAGTCCCAGGGGGGGCAGCGTGTAGGGCAGCATCGAGTTCTCGTGGGGCATCGCAGTGGTCCGGCGGGGGAAAGCCGCAGTCCGTGTCGTCGCGCGAACCAGAGGTCGCACACTCTCCCCCGCTAATCGTAGTGGTCGACTGTG
>JAYSUV010000421.1:0-1462 GCA_043718945.1 Planctomycetota bacterium | reverse complement strand
GGGGATCGCCGTGCAGGAGGGCGTGTTCGCGGCGGACATGAAGGTTTCGCTCGTGAACGATGGGCCGGTGACGATTTGGTTGGATAGCAAGTAACCCTGGTCTGGGGACAGGACATAGGTAACAGATTAGGGACAAGACATAGGTAACAGGTGCGACGCCGGGGAATGCCCTGGCAGGAGCATCGAACCGTGGATCTGAGAGAGATGTTCGTCCTCTGTGCGAGTGAGCCACTGAGGAACATGTCGGAGTTGTGTGGCGAGTACGGCATCAGTCGAAAGACGGGCTACTACTGGCTCAAGCGGTTTAAGGCCGAAGGACGTTCAGGGCTTGAGGACCGAAGTTGCAGACCACGCCGCGTGACGGAGACGAGCGGCGAAGTGGTGCTCCGCATCGCTGAGCTGAGACAAGAACATCCCTTCTGGGGGCCCAAGAAGCTTCGAGCGTTGCTCAAGGAGGAACTGGGTGAGGCACCGAGCGTGAAGACGATCACCCGGATCGCCAAGCGACTGGGCCTGGCGCCCTTGCGCATCAAGAGAGAGCGGAAGCCAAAGCTCTCGCGGGACCGCAGGAGACTAATGGCGACGAAGAGCAACGAGGTGTGGACGTTCGACTTCAAGGGTTGGTGGTGCACGAAAGACGGGGCGCGCTTCGAGCCATTGACGGTTCGTGACGCGGCTTCCCGCTTCATCCTCCTCTGTGTGCACAGTCGAGAGACGTTCGCCGCGGTGAAGCAGCATTGTGAGCGGCTCTTCCGCCAGTACGGGCTGCCCGCGATAATCCGAGCGGACAACGGGCCCCCGTTCGCAGCAAGCGGTGCACTGGGAGGTCTGAGTCGTCTGTCTGCCTGGTGGATCTCATTGGGCATCGAAGTTTCCTTCAGTCGTCCTGGGATGCCCTCGGACAACGGAGCTCACGAGAGGATGCATGCCGACGTGAGCCGCGAGCTCCAGCAGGAGCCCGCCGACAACATCGCCGCCCAACAACGGTTGGTGGATGCGTGGGTGAGGAAGTTCAACCACGTCCGTCCGCACGAGGCCCTCGGTATGAAAACGCCGGCGTCTATGTACCGGCGCTCCAAGAAGCGGATGAGGACCCTTGAGCCCAAGTATCCGGCGGATGCGATCCTCTCGCGGGTCAGTGCGAAAGGCCGAATTTCTCTCGATGGGTTTCACTACTACGTGGGGGTCACCCTCTCGGGCATGACCATCGGCATTCGGCGGATTGACGGAAAGCTGCACGTCCTCTTCTTCGAGCGGCAGCTCGGCGTGCTTTCTTCGACGCCGCAACGGAAGCACTAAGTGCCGCCTTCGCTTCGCTTCGGCGGAGCGTCACCGCGAAGACAGAGCTAAACTGTCACCTTGTTCCGCGACATGGCGTCGTGGGTGCTCAAGGGACCAAAAACCGCCTCACCTGTCACCCCCTCTGACACCCCAAACTGTTACCAATGTCCTGTCCCTCTCA
>JAYSUV010000043.1:0-6460 GCA_043718945.1 Planctomycetota bacterium | reverse complement strand
CCGAACATCGTGAACGCCACTCCGATACAAGTCCAGCAAGCCAAAACCCTCAAGAATGCCCTCGCCGCGAAAAAGGGTTAACGGCGTTGGGTGGCACTCGACTGCCCTCCCCACCCAGAGAGATCCCAGAGGCGGCAATCCCTTCTGGGCCACTCGCGATCACGGTGTAGACTCCCGGTGCCACATCGGCAATCTGAGCCACGCCTCCCAATTCGACGCGACGAGTCTGGACGATTCGCACTCCTTGCACGACGCGAACGCTGGTGCGTTCGGCATCCGCCAACTCACCAGACTCAGCCACTTTGAAGAACGCGAGCGCAGTCGATCCCACAACCGTTGAACTCCTTGGAATGATCCGCCGGGGAATCGCTGGGAGAGCGGGTGTTGGCTCGAGACTGATCCCCGTGACGACTTCTTCCCCATGGGCGACAGACTGACTCCCCACAATGGACAGAAAGCTGAACAAGAGAATCCAATGCTGATTCATGTATCGACCTCGGGTGTCTTTCGAAGAATGGAATTCGGTCAAGAGTCTACTCAGGTGGGTATTGTGTATCAATCACTTTTTCCATGGACGGGAACTGTGACTTAACGTCGCGATCTGAACAGCTGTTGGCGATAGCGAGTAGTGATTACTCCCTGTCATTTGTCACGTATTAGACGCTTATCCCGTCATGCCCCCTGCTAGCTCACCCTCGCCTGTATCGCCTCACAACGAGTCGAAAGAGGAGATGAATTGATCAATATTTAAAGAGATGAAGTGTAAATACTCACTGTTAGTGTCATCGGCCCCTGATCCCCAGTGCCTCTGCATCTGATCACTTGGAGATTTGCAAGAGCAGAGCCTCCAGTCTGTCGTTGCTCCCAATGGCGGACTGCGTTTGCCTCGCTGGCGGGGGTGGCGCAGGCACCAGAGGTTCGCGCGGGTTGTTCTCGATCCGCAGTGGGAATTGAGCCGCCGATAAACGTCAACGGACTCAGATAAGAGGGGGAGCGACTCCCCTCTCTGGAGCCCGCTCTGATCGGCGTTCTTCCGTGTTCATCTGTGGCTAATCTCTCGGCCCAAAGCTCTGCTTGGAACGACATCTCCACAAAGTACTGCTTCGCCCGCGTGCCCCGCGACTCTTCCCGGCAGTCTCAGCCGCCTCGTGAGGAGATTGACGCGGCAGCTACTCACAGAGGTGGCCTGTGTCGGTTCGCGGACGGGTGTCATTATTGAATGTCACAAGGGTAAGTCGCTTCACAATCGCGTATCAATCCCTCATCAATCGCCCTCCGCGACCGTCGATTCTCGACAGACTGATGTCTGCCGCACGCGGATGGACACGAGTTGAGTCTCCGAAAAATAATACTGCGATCTAACTGGGAAAGTCGACGTTGTGATAGACATCCTGCACATCATCGCAATCGTTTAGCATGTCGAAGAGCTTTTGAAACACGGGCAAGTCATCCGCACTCAGGGACTTGCTGGCCTGCGGGAGAAAGGTGACCTCCTGGACCTCCAGCTCAGTCTTCGGAAACGCGGCCAAGAGCGCCGCTTTGGCTTTGTAGAACTCGCTGGGGGGGGCAAAGATCGTCAGGCGGCCCGCTTGGCTTTCGATGTCATCCAGATTGATGTCAGCGTTAAGCATCGCTTCCATCACTTCATCTTCGTTCTCCCCGGGGAAGGACAGAACTGACAGGTGATCGAAATAAAGAGAGGCGGACCCTGCTGATCCCAACTTGCAGCCGGTCTTCGTGAAGCAGTGACGAATCTCGGCAATCGTCCGCACCACGTTATCCGTCAGACAATCGACGATGACCAGCGAACCCCCGGGACCGAACCCTTCATATCGGGCGGAATGGAAGTCCTCGCCGCCCGTGCCAGCGGCCTTTTGGATCGCCTTTTCAATGACGTGACTCGGAATCTGATCCTTCTTGGCTTTCTCCACCATGCTCCGCAAGGCTGGATTGGCTTCGGGGTTTGGCACGCCGTTCTTGGCGACGACATACAGCTGCTTGGCGTACTTGGAGTACAGCTTGGTCTTCTGGGCCGCTGTCTTGAAGATCGCGTTCTTGCGATTCTCGAAGTTTCTTCCCATGACAGTTCTCTTCTACGTCTGGTGGCGGAATGTGTGGCGTCTGGGGAATGGGAATTCGTCTCATGGCGGGGCGGCCCAGACAACTCTTGAGCGGTTTGGGTGCCTCCGCTCAGTGTAACAGCCAAACAGACTTCCGTGCATCGATCAGTTGAGCTTGGCACGGCTGGCCTGATTCACAATCGAGTGCCCATGAACTCTCCAAGAGTGGCTCGCACTCCAGCGCAGTAGCTGCCTCGAGCAGTTCTTGCGTCGAGCATCTCTTCCGAGCTAACCTCCTGGACCTCCCCGAACACATGTGGTCCATTCGGCGATCACTATCTCCATTTGTGAATGAGCGATTTTCGCTTCACAGCTGCCTCTTTGCCGGTCGACCTGAAACATGCCCACGATCGCGTTTCTGACGATGCACTCTCTGGATGGTTTTGAGTGCGATGATGAACTGACCATTGAGCCGCTGCGTCAGCACGGGATCGAGGTGGCTTCGATTCCCTGGCGAGATCCCACTGATTGGCGGCAATTCGACGCGGTGGTCGTTCGTTCTCCGTGGGACTATCAGTCACGCTTTCAAGAGTTCATTGAGGTGCTGCGGGTGATCGATCGCAGCGGAACCCAGCTGTGGAATCCGCTGGCTTTGATGGAGTGGAATCTGCACAAGTCGTACCTGCTCGATTTGCAGTCACATGGTGTTCCCATCGTCCCCACGATCCAAGGGAACGGACTCACCATCGAGCGACTGCACAGTCTGCCCGCAGAACTGGGCACGCCGGAGATCGTGATCAAGCCCATCGTCGGGGCCGGGGCGAGTCGAACTCACCGGCTGCGATTCCCATGGACCAGTGCCGCCGAGGACTCTGCTATCGCCGACCACGCAGCCTCGGAGTACCTCGCCCAGCCGTACCTACGGACCATTGCCGATGAAGGCGAATACTCACTGATTTACCTCGAAGGCCAGCTGAGCCATGCCATTCTCAAGACTCCGAAACCCGGAGACTTTCGCTCGCAGGAAGAGTTCGGCTCGCGACTGACCCAGATCACTCCCGACGCCCAGCTGCGAAGTCACGGGGATCGCGTCATGTCCGCCTTACCCACTCCCCCACTCTATGGCCGTGTGGATCTCATCCGCCACAATGGAGGGTTCGCACTGATGGAAGTCGAGCTGGTCGAGCCTGCTCTGTATCTGAGGAAAGCTCTCGGGGCTGCCGAGAGATTCGCGGCGGCATTGGCCAGCATGATCGCGAGTTGACGAACCTGTTATCCTTTCTCTCGGTTCCCAGCGGAGTTGGAGACCGAGATTCTCCAGTGGTTCACGCCCCCCCGGTCAAACCCCACATGCTGCAACTCATCGCGGAAGGCCCGGAACCTCGGCAGCGCTGGCGGCAGGCGTTGTCATCCGACCGGGATTATCGGCTGGGGCGATCGGGCGAGGTCGAGCTGCCGGTGCCTTGGGAAGCGGCGATGTCGCGGGTGCATTGCCTGGTCCGGGCGCATCACGGCGAGATCGAAGTCGAAGTCTCTGCGCAGGCCAGCAACCCCGTGTTCCACCGCGGCGAGCCTATTCAGAAGACGCGGCTCGCCGGTGCCGAGAGCTTCGTCATTGGCCGCACCCGGTTCATCGTGGCCCATGCCGACACCGATGACTCCAGCGGCGGCGACAGCCCGATCGAAGAGGTCGTCGTCACCCGCCAGCAACTCCAAAACGTCCGCTACGAAGACCCCGACCGCCGCATCGATGTTCTCGCCAAGCTCTCCGAAGTCTTCGGCAGTGCGCACGGTGAGATGGAGCGGGACAGCCGCCTCGTCAGCCTCATCCTGACCGGAGTCCGCTCCGCCGAGGCCGCAGCCATCATCGCCCTCGAAGATGACGGCACCATCCGTCTGCGCAGCTGGGAACGCCGCCGGGAAACTGCCGGAGCGTTTCGTCCGAGTCGCCGGTTGGTGACGGATGCCCTCGGTCGCAAGCAGACGACGCTGCACCTGTGGGACCCCGGCACGGTGAGCGCGCCGACGGAGGTGGACTACACGGTCTCCGCCGAATTCGACTGGGCCTTTTGTACTCCGGTCCGAGGCAGTCGAGGTCATCGCTGGGGTGTCTACGTCGCCGGGCAGTCACCCGCTCACACGGGAACGACCGGGCGGCAGGTGCTGCAAGCAGACATCAAGTTCATCGAACTGCTGGCCGAATTGATCGGGTCGGTCGATCGCCAGAACCGGTTAGAGGGGGACTTGTCCGTGTTGCGGCAGTTCCTTTCGCCGCCGATCCTGACCGCGCTCGAACGGGCCGGAGATCGCGAGTCGATGGCGGCCGATCTGGAGCCGCGCGAGTGCGATGTCACCGTGCTGTTCTGCGACTTACGAGGGTTCAGCCAGCGGTCGGAGGAGTCGTCCGGGGATCTGCCGGGGCTGCTCAATCGCGTGAGCGGGGCCTTAGAGATCATGACACAGAACATCCTCAAACACGGCGGCGTGACGGGGGATTTTCTGGGCGATGCGTCGCTCGGGTTCTGGGGCTGGCCGTTTGCGAGCGAGGAGGCTCCGCTCAACGCGTGCCGCGCCGCTCTGGCCATCCGCCGAGCCTTTCAAAAGGCCCGCGAGACGCCGCACCACCCGCTCAACGACTTCGAGATGGGGATCGGCATCGCCCACGGACGCGCCGTCGCCGGAAAGATCGGCACCAGCGACCGCGTCACAGTCACCGTCTTCGGCCCGGTCGTGAACCTCGCCGCTCGGCTGGAGACGATGACGAAGCAGCTGCGTGTGCCGATCCTGCTCGATGAGGCGACGGCGAAGCTAGCCCGCACCCGCTTCTCGCGCGAGGAGGGCCGCACCCGCCGCCTAGGCACGGTCCAGCCGTACGGGATGGAGACGACGCTACAGGTCAGCGAGCTGCTCCCCCCCCTCGCCGAGTTCCCCGAACTGACCGACGAGCACATCACCCGCTACGAGCAGGGCGTCGACCATTTCACCGCCGGTCGCTGGGGCGAAGCCTACCGCTGCCTGCACGACATGCCCCCCACCGACCAAGCCCAGGACTTCCTGACCCTCCGTATCGCCCAGCACAACCGCAACCCACCACCGGGTTGGAACGGGGTGATTCAGTTGCCGAATAAGTAGCGGCGGAATTGATTCCCAGCGACTGGACGATCTCGAAAAGCAAATCGGGTAACGCCAACCCTCCAACCTGATGCGACAAAACCCCGGAGCCATGTCGGGAGGTTTTGGGGCTCGTCTGGCTTGCCGGAAGATCGGCAGGTAAGATGGCGGTGTTCCCATCGCTCGTCGAAACCGAGTCAGCAGAGAATCGGCAATGGTCTACAATCTGCATCCCCGCATCAAAACCTTTTTTGAAGGGTTCATCAACTCAGCTTTTGAGAACCACGAGAAATCCGATGCATGGGTAAAGGAGATCATCAATCAGGATTGGCGGCATCATTCAACTTTGATCGATCGGGGGCAGTCTAGCTTCGCAAAAGAGGTTGCCGGTTTGTCGCCAAGGGATCAAGTCATTGTCTATTGCTATTACTACATGCAAATGCACGCCGTAAGTACCTACATTGTTTACTCCAATGCATGGCAAAACTGGAGTATGAGATTCTCGAAAAATCTCGTCTTTATTGATTTTGGTTGTGGTCCACTTACGTCTGCAATTGCAATGGCATGGTACAAACTGGCACACAACATCAATAAGGCAGAGGCGGCAAAGAAGGGTTTGCGGTTCCATTACATTGGGATTGATCGATCAAGCGCCATGCTGGAGTTTGCTCAGGAAGTATGGGATGGGGCTGGAAACCTCTTTCATGCGGATTCTACTTGCGACCTGATCACACGAACCGATGCCCCAGCCGAACTGCCAAAGTTGGTTGGAAAGTATCGTGACGGTGGGAAACTCACGATTTGCCTAAATTGCTCGTATTACTTTGCGAGCACGAGTCTGAGTGTCCCTGCGCTGATTAAGTTGATTACCGATGTCCTGAGTACCGTTTCAGATGATCGTGTCTGCCTTGTCTATCAGAATGCCGACAATCGATCCAAAAACGAAAAATGGGTACAGTTCAAAGCGGGGATGAAGGATTCGTTGTTTCCATGCTACTCCGATGTTTGCGAAGAGATCACCTATGCGGATGTGACGGGAAAGAGGCTGCAGCCTTCGTATCCCCCGATCAAATTGCGTCACGCAATATTACTCAACCAAACATGGAAGGACGAGCTGGAAACGGAATGAACGGTCAACAACTTAGCCTGTTCGATGATCAGGCCGAACCGCAATCCAACGATTTTCCAATCGTCGGGTTGCAATACATCCCGGACTTCATCAACCGGGAGCAACACGACGAACTGCTACGGCAGATCGATGCTCAACCGTGGCTGACTGACCTGAAGAG
>JAYSUV010000420.1:0-11471 GCA_043718945.1 Planctomycetota bacterium | reverse complement strand
AAGCCATGATTGGCCATGTTGAGGACCAGATTCTGGCCCATGACGGCCAGACCAATCAAACCGATATCGTGCGTAGCCATGAGGTTGCGACTGCTGAGTGAGGGGCCATGGGCACCCGAATTGCGTACGGACCGGCAGCGCCGACCTCGCAACGGGCAAGTGAGATTTTTACCGGGTTCGAGAGCGGGATTCAACCGGATGTGCTGCCTGTCGGCCAATCCCCGCTCCCTCATCGAGGATCCGGCGTGATCCAATACAGCTCAGGACGTTTCTTCAGGTGACGCAATGTCTCTTTCGACACGCTTGTCCCACTCAAGGAGACCCCGAGGAGATGCGAAATGCTGTCCAGGTGACGGATCCCCTCGTCGGTCACAGCGGTTTTCTCTATGTACAGGTGATGGACATTGCGGAGACCTCCCGGTTTGGCAAACTCCGCCAGTCCGCGATCCGTGATCGCGGTCTTGTCGAGTGCCAGGGCCCAGAGCTTGGGGAGCGGCTGGAGATGCCCCAGCCCCACGTCAGTCACTTTGGTTCCACGAAGATAGAGTGTCTCCAGGGTGGTTATCTCCGAGAGATGCAAGAGCCCCGCATCCGTGATAGCCGTGTCTTCGAGTTCGAGATGTTTCAGCTTCGGCAAAGTGGCGAGGGACTTCAGCCCGGCGTCTGTAATGGATGTTCCATTGAGTCGGAGCAGCAAGAGATTTTGCATCCCTTCTAGGGATTTCAATCCCAGATCGGTGATCTTCGTGCGTTCGAGATTGGAACACTGTAGAGTCGGGAATCGTGGAAAGAGGCGAAGCGACTCGTCGGTCACCGGCGATTCGGTCAGGTTGAGTTGTTCCAATCGCGGTAGCGAAACGCGTTCCAGTCGGCTGATCAGCGGATCGGTTGCACGGTTCAAACAGATCCCCCGGAGTGCATCAGCTCCGTCCAACAACCCGAGAACACCCTCATCGAGTCTCATTTCAGCACGCTCATAAAGATACAGCATCCGCCCATGCCTGTTGACGTTGCATGTGCCTCCGGCGGCCTCGATATTGGCAATCATCGATCGCTCGGCCGGAAAGAGTTTGGCCTCATCGGGGTTCGACTGGGTCGTATCCTCTGCCGTGTCCTCCGCAACAACTACGACTGCGATCAGACAGCACACCAGAACACTGAACATCTGTCGCATCAGCCGAACCTCCGTCAAATGTCCAAGGTGGACAGAGTCTATGACGTTGCAGAGGCTCGCGGAATTCCCGGCGATTGCTGACTTAAACGCATAAATAACAGTGGTCGCCCAGGCACTCCTTCGAGTGCCTGGGCACGCAGGCGCCTCTGAAAAGAGCCATCGGGCCAGCCGATTGGGCACGAGTGCTGCTTCGACCATGCAGTCACTGACCCGAAAGGTCGCCAGAAGGGGATAATGCCTGGTAAAAATCCCTCAACTGCCACAACCCGCAGAGTCGATACATCTTAACATGCGCGGATCCATTTCCCGTCGGCCAGACAAGCAACTCGCCGCATCTGATGAACTGCCAATACCTTGCGGATGTCACTTCTCAAAGTTGCCGCACTGCTGGGGTGCCTGATCGTGACACGATCATGGTGTCAGGCTGACGATTTCGCTTTGGGTCCGGCAGAAAATGCAGTTCGAGCGACTGACCCCGAGACCATTTTTCGCGGTCAATCGGACGAGTTTCCGACCGCTTGGTCAGCTGATGGTCAAACTCCCTATATCCAGCGGTTCGGAGGCGGGTATCGCTACGGAGACGGGGTCGGATTCAAGAATGGATACACCGATTCGGAATGGATGATCCCGATCCGGGGCGACGCCGAGTACGATAACTTCTTTGCCGACCTGCACTTTCTGGTCCGGGATGACAGCAAGATCGGCGGCAATGCAACGCTGGCTTACCGCCGGTACAACCGGGAATGGAACCGGATCGTCGGCGGGTCTGTCTTTTGGGATGGGATGCAGACGCCACTGGGAAATCAGTTGCAGCAGATGGGGCTAGGCGTCGAAACTTTGGGGCAGATTTGGGATGCACGAGCCAACGTCTATCTCCCGGATGCTTTTGCGCTGCGTGGCCCCTTGCCAAATCTGTTTCAGGGGAACAACCTGATCGTGAATCGGGCGGAGGTCGCCATGACCGGCGTCGATGCCGAGGCGGGCCTCAACCTTCCCGAGATGTTCAACACACGGACCCGCGTTCTGGGAGGCGGCTACCACTTTAACGGGCACGGGTCGGGGAACACCACCGGGTGGAAAGCCCGCGTCGAGACCGAATTCAACCGCAATGTCTGGGTCGACTACTCCGTACAGGAGGACAAGCTGTTCGGTCGGACGTGGAACGTCGGTGTCACCATTCGGTATGCTCACCGGTTCCTGAGCCATCTTCCCTCGCCTGCCAGTATGGATCACAAGTATTTCCGGGCCGAGGGAGTCAACGCCACTCGCGATCTGTCGGACCGTTTGAGCGACCCGATTCGCCGGATTCAGAGCGTGGTACTCACGCGGGACAACGGCGTGGTCGCGACCGATACGGGCGGCATCCCGCTCGGATTCATCCATGTGGCCAACGGATTCGCGGGGACGGGGACGTTCGAGAATCCCTATGGCACCTTCACCAATGCGCTCGCCGACGGAGCCGCCGGGACCAGCATCATCTACACCCCGTTCGGCGGCAACTTTGTCGAGAACGTGGCACTGGTCGCCGGATCGCGAGTCCTCTCCAACGGCCCGGTGCAGACCGTCACGACCCAGTTCGGAGTGCAGCAACTGCCGTTCTCGGGTTCTAGTACCGACCTCGCGGCCCTGCCCACCATCACCGGGAATGTGTCGATGGCGAACACCTCGCGGTTCTCCGGATTCGATGTCACCGGCAGCCTCACCGCAGCTGGGGTCACGGGGTTCACGGTCGATAGCAGCGTGATTACCAATCCGGCGGGCGATGCGGTCAGTGTGACCGGGGCCACAGCTTCCACGCTGACCAATTTGCGGGTCACGTCCGGGGCCGGTCGAGGTGTGTTCCTGAATGACAGTGCCGCCGTGGTGAGTGACTTGAAGGTGCTGGCTGCGACAACCAACGGGTTGGAGGTCACGACCGGAGCCACCGCGCGGATTGTGACTGTGAACAACTTGACGGTCGATAGCGCGGGGGCCAACGGAGTGGATCTCAACATCGGCGGGGCTGGGGCGCTGAACTATACGCAGTCGGGAACGATCGACGTGAAGTCGACCGGGAACGCCTTCGATGCCGCACTCGGAGCTGCAACGACCGGGTCCATGAACCTCACGCTAGGAACGTTCACGCTGGGGTCGTTCACGCTGGCCTCGACTGCCGGGGCTGGGGTGAATCTCGACGGCACAGCGGGGACGGGGACACTCCGAGTCGTCGGCCTGACGAGTGGGACGATTACCACTGCGGCGACAGGTGGGTTCCTGGCCGACACGGTCTCGTTCGATAGTAACACGACCACTCCCGGGAATCAGCAAGTCTCCACGGCATTGCTGACTATCGGCAGTTCGACGGACACCACTCAAGTGAAGGGCGATGGCCTGCGGTTGATCGACCCCAGCGGGAGCCTGTTGATCGCCTCGCTGAACGTATTCAACGACATGGGGACCGGAGTGCTGGTCAACACGAAGGGGGGGGCCACGACCTTCGCCCTGGCGACCGCAACGGGCACGATCACGACCACGAATGGCCCGGCCATGAACCTCGACCCACTCGCTTTGTCCATGACACTGGGCACGGTCCGCTCGGACAACAGCCTCACCAACGGCATCCTGCTTGACACCGCGAGTGGGGCGTTGACGATCGGAACGACGATCCTCAATAACTCGGTCGGAGTTCCCCTGGTGATCCAAAATACTCCTGTGGCATTGGTGGCCAAATTCGGGACCACCACCATCCACAGTACGATTGGCCCGACACAGGCCAACAACGTCGACACCACGACGGGGAATGGAACCAATCTGACAATCAGCTTTACGTCACTCGACATCACGTTCCCGTAATGATCTGACTCGAAACAACGTCCCGCAGGTCATGATGTACTCTCACCGCAGAGGGCGCGGAGGTTCGCAGAGGGAAATCTCGAAAATCATTCTGACCTCTGCGGACCTCCGCGACCTCTGCGGTAATTCTGAAAAATGAGATCGAGCGAGTCCCTCAGTACTCTCGGCCCTCAGTCCTCGTCGGGATCGTCATCATCCGTCGGATAGGGCAGGTCGAGGCCTTCCATGAAGGCTAGGGCATTTTGCGCCGCTCGCTGCTCTGCCGATTTTTTGCTCTGCCCCCAGGCTCCCGGATAGGCTTGCCCGTTGATGACAGCTGAGATTTGAAAACACTTCGAATGATCCGGTCCCTTCTCATCCAGGACCGAGTAGTAGGGCGTTTGCCCGTGGTTTTTCTGAGCGAGATGCTGCAACAGGCTCTTGAAGTTGACACCCGTTTCCGACAGGGCCGCTGAGTCGATCTTGTCCGACAACTTGCTGCGAATCACGGCTCGCGCCGCCTCAAAACCACCGTCGAGGTAGATCCCTCCGAAGAGGGCTTCCAGCAGAGCCGAGAGAATCGAACCCGGCGTGCGCGAGGTTGAGGAGACCCCGCGGCCCACCACGAGGAAGCGTTCCAAATCCAACTCGCGGGCAATGATGGCACAGGTCGTGCGACTGACCACGATCGATTTAATGCGGGTTAGCTCCCCCTCCGCTGAAGTCGGGAATAGCTCGAACAGCATCTCGCACACCACAGCTCCCATGATCGAATCGCCGAGGAATTCAAGCCGCTCATTGGATTCGAGCCGGGTCCGGGAGGCCGACGCATGAGTCAGGCACCAGCGCAAGAGGGCCTTGTCCCGGAACTGGTATCCCAGTGCCGCTTCACAGGCTGTGAGATCCGCTCCCTCGCAGGGGAGAATCTCATCGGAGTTCGTCATCGAAGGGATTGATCCCACACCAGACCTGTCCTTCATTCAGCACATTCGGGGGCACGAGCAAGTTCCATCATAATCACTCTGAAGAATCCTGCGAGGACAGCAGAGGCCACTTGTCCACACGATATCAGGAATCGCACTGCACATCGTCCCACGCCTCGACTCCGAGTAGCCACTCGAACGCATACTGACGTTGATACAAGACAGTCATGTCCAAGTCGCTGGGCAGCAGCCGTTCGCCCTTGTTACGAGCCTGGAAGTACTGGCACCACAGGTTGTAGTGCCGGTCGCTCTCGGCTAAGAGCACTCCTGGAGGTCGGAGTATGGCCGACGCTAAGAACGGCTCGATCTCCGAGCCGAGCGCCGGGATGATCTCGTCAATCAGGCGGCGAGTGTCGCATGGGCATGTCGGGAGGCCGAGCGTGTCGACTTTGCCGACAACCCAGAGCAATGCCCATTCGGTTTCCTGATGCCAACCGAGGCTGTTCCTCGTCTTCTCGTCGAACGAATTCGGCGCGAGTAGGAATTCTTTTTCCTGCGGGCTGACCTGCTCCCACACTCCCTGCTTCTGTAACCATTCGACGACCGGTTGGGGATCGACCTGACAGGCGACCGCGACGACACCTTGCAGAATGACCGCTCGGGTCGCTATTTGGCGGGCGGAGAACGGACACGGCTCGTCGTAATCCTCAACATTCAGCGGGGTCGGGGCAGTCGAAATTCCGTGGGACATCGCCCACTCGGCAGTGGTGGGCTGTCGCGTTGGATTCGTCATGGTTTGACTCTTGGCCACCTAACTTCGTAGTTGTGCAGGAGATCGAGGGGCTGGGGCACCGCGCAGCAACCCTTCGGTGCTGAGATCCTCATCGAGATCTGGCCAATAAATGCCGTAGCCGCCACCCGCGACCTGCCAATTCTTCCGCTGCGTCGTGGTGGCATTGAATAAGCGGGGATACCAAGCAAGTGGGACGGTAATGGTCCGCCCGTCTCGTAGATCGACACTCAAAGTGTCTCTCGTGATTTTCACATTCACGACCCGCTCGTCAGCCGTCAGCGCCAAGATGCCCATGCCAAGCCTCCACGAGTGCTGCTTGATGTTGAAGGACCAGTTTCTGAAGTCGCCGCAACTCTTGGGGTTGCCCCACGCAGGAACGGAATAAATTCCGTTCTACAACCCACCTACACCGGCTTCTTCTCCGCCGTTCCCGCTCGGAATTTCAGGAACTTCACCCAGATCATTCCATCCGCCGCCGCTTTCGCTTCCAGAGAGTCCATACCGCGCGGCGGAATCTCATTCAGTCGCGCTCCGTTGAGTTCGAACGCACTGTCATGGCAGGGGCAGGCGTACTTCTGCTCGCCATCTTTATATTGCACTGTACAACCCAGATGTGGGCAACGGGCGTTAAAGCAGCTGATCTCACCGGAGGCGGAGCGGCTCAGGTAGACTGACCCAATCTCGGTTTGCGGGAACTTGTTCCAGGCATCTTGCAGGTCGGCAATCACCTTAAACGCCCGCGGTGAACCATCCGCTGGCAGGGAGTCGACCTTCGTGATGGGCAGGTAGCCTTCCCCCATCCCCGCCGCACTGGCCGCTGCTGCCGCCTTCGGATCGGCGGCCTGCTTTTTCCGCAGCAGTGGGTCGAGGAATAGCACCGCTCCCGCACACGCGGGAACCAAACCCGCCACGGCCCCCGTCCCCGCAGCCGCTGCGTTGACGAGGAAGCTGCGACGTGGTTCGTCGGAGGAGGATTCGGTGTGCTGAGCCATGAGTGTCACCCGGACGAAGGCGGAAGTTGCGAAAGTGGCGATCACATCCACGCAGACAACCGTGGACATATCGTCCCTCCCCGCAGAACCCCGTGTCAAGACTCACGCCGCATGAAAGGTTTGTGGTTCAAGCCATAATGATCCCGACCGGACCTTCCACTCATGCCAGTGGGAGTCACTTCGATCGGCAGAAATTGCTGCTGGAGCAACGGGTTATCGTGATTGACGAGCGCTGCGGAACATTGCCGGTTACGACGTCTAATGTGATTCGATTGTCGTCAATCACGGCTGCCCCAAGAATCGCCGATGATGTCTTCGGGTCAGGTGGTTCGCATGCGCAGCGGACTTCCGTATGATAGGTTCGCCCGAAGGAATGGGCGAACAGGAGGATGCGATGTCAGCGACGTTCAACAGCACGGATGCAGGATTTTGGGGACGCCGGGAATTCCTGGCGGTCGCGGGAGTTGGGGCGCTGAGCCTGTTCCGGCAGTCGGCCCATGCCGAAAATGTCCAACTGGCGGCTCTGGTTGACCAAGCGCCTCAGACCCATGTGCTGATTCCCGCCCTGCGGACTGCATTGGCGGCACAAGATGCTGTGAAAGCGCTCACTGACTACGATGCCAGCTTTACCAAGACCGAACTGATCGGACGTAAGAGCCTCACGACACGGATGCATTTGAAGGTCCGCCACGCCCCGTTGAGCGTCTACCTGAAGTTCATCGACCCCAACGCGGGTCGGGAAGCGATTTACGTCTCGGGGAAGAACAGCAATCAAGTGGTCGTCCACACCACCGGATTGGCAGCACTCGTCGGCACACTCTCCCTGGACCCGACCGGTTCGACCGCCATGGAAGACAATCGTTATCCGATTACGAAGGCGGGCATGCTGAGTCTGGTGGAGTCGGTGATGGGGCAGTGGCTGGCCCAGGTGAAGCAGAACGCGACCGGGATCTCCGTCAACAATTACCCGAACTCGAAGATTGGTGATCAGCCCTGCCAGACGATCGAGACGGTGCTCGCCCAACCGATGGGGACGAATCTATTCCAGACGACTCGTCTCTACATCGATGCGGCGACCAAGCTGCCCATCCGGGTGCAGCAGTACGCGTTCCCGGATCGCCGTGGCCAGAAGCCAGTTCTAGTGGAGGACTACCTCTACCAGAATGTCCGAAGCAACATCTCGCTGACCGATATCGACTTCGACTCCAAGAACCCCCGTTACGGGTATTGAGCCGTCTGGCCCACTGGCGACGTTCCGACTACGCGACGGGCTGCAACTTCACCAACGCAGCGGCCAGATCGGGAGTTGTTGTGAAATAGGTCAGCAGCTTGGCGGCCTCCAGTGTCGACGCCACATCGGGCACCAATTCACAGAGTACCAGTGTTCCATCCGTGCGCTGCAGCTTGCGGTGTAGGGAAATAATCTTTCCGATCGCCATGCTCGTCATGTATCGCACACGCGAGAGACAGAGAACAATCTTGGTAATCTCATGCTTCTCAATCAGCAGATTAAAATCCTGGCTCAGCTGCTCCAGATTGTCGTCGTCTTTCAGCTGATCACGATCGACGCTCACCACATAGACATCGCCCTTTTGCGCGACGGTGAAGAAGCTCGATTTGAATGGGATCGGTTGGGGCATTACTCGGCTCGCAGAAAACTCTCGCAGACTTCGACTCCGTGACAGCGGCGAAACGTTCCAACATCCAGGGGGAGCCCCGGCAGTTGAATCGGCATGTAGTGGCGATCAGTCCCGTGTACCCAGCCGGGTTGATCGGTCACCAATCCCTCGACGAGCACCTCCAACGGCTCACCGATGAACTTGGCATGGTAATCCTTCGCCAGTGCGTGTTCCACACCGGCGAGTTCCTGGCAGCGCTGCTTGCGGATTTCGGGAGGCACCTGATCCGTGTAGTCCGCCGCCGGAGTGCCGCGACGAGGACTGAACGGAAAGATGTGCATCTTCATAAACCCAGCCCGGCGACAGGTTTGGACCGTCTCCGCGAACTCCGCATCGGTTTCGCCGGGAAACCCGACGATGACATCGGTCGAGAACGCGGCGTTCGGCAGAATCTGCCGAATTCGGTCCAGCTTCTCCAAAAACCGCCCGACGCGATAACGCCGCCGCATCCGAGTGAGGACCCCGTCCGACCCGCTCTGCAGCGCCGGATGGAACTGTGGGCACAGATGCTCGCAATCGGCTGCAGCCTGAAAGAACTCTTCGTCGACCTCATTGGCCTCAATGCTTGATAGCCGCATCCGCCAGTTCCCCGGAATTCGGTCGAGCTTCCGGAGCAAGTGCCACAGCCGAAACGGCGGCAGCCCCGTCTTGCCACGCGTCGTGTCGACCCCGTAGTGGCCGACATGGATGCCGGTGATGATGATCTCCTTGTGCCCGTGGTCGATCAGGCGACGGACCTCGGCCTCGATCGATTCCGGGGAGCGACTGGTCAGGCCAGGCCGCACCTTCGGGATGATGCAGTACGAGCAACGCAGGATGCAGCCGTCCTGCACCTTCACATACGCCCGCTTGCGTCCCTCGAAATAACTAATGCCGTCCGGGATGTCATACACCCCTTGGCGAGCGAGGACATCGGGCAGCTCGCGCTTATCGGTAACGACCTCAAACACACCGGGTAACGCCTGCACCGCGCCAGGGTCACGAGTCGCGTAACACCCCATCACAATCGTCCGCGTGCCGGGGTTGTCGCGAGCCAGAGCCCGGATGATCTTCCGCGACTTGTAGTCCCCGTCCCCCGTCACCGTACACGTATTCACCACGCACAAATCTGCCGCCTCGGCCTCGTCGGCCTCGCGGAACCCCCCCGCCACGAGCGCCTCCTTCACGAGCTGAGTCTCGTACTGATTGACCTTACAGCCGAGAGTCACAAGTCGGACAGTGCGGGAGGACATGGGGAGGATCGTTGAGGGATGGAGAGAGTCAGCGAGCGGCAGACATCAGTCTGCCGAGTCCGTAAACCGTCCGACGTGCCAGAGCGTCCGACCCGTAGTGTATCGCGTGCCCTCCCTTCACACATCGTGTGACTCCCAAGTATTCCTCGACAAGCGATCCTCGTGCGGGTGATAATGCGGCGGAGGTATCGAGTGGCCATTCGGCCCGGTACGCGATTCTGGAGTGAGACATGTGTGCATCGCCGTCGATCAGCCAGCGGGGAGTGATGCTGGCGGCGATTCTGCTCGCGGGAGTGGTACAGGCGGAGCAGGCTGCTCCTCGAAAGCCGGGGCTGTACGACGGGGCGGTGGGGGTCAAGCTGGAGGAGATCGCCGAGCAGTCGGTGACTCGCGTGAACCCGGAGACGATGGAGAACGCCCCGTGGCCGCTCGTGAAGGCCAGAATCGAGCAGATGACCGGGATGCAGGTGTGGGTCGACGAGACGGCGCTCACTGATTACGGAATCGTTCTCGACCGAGAGACCATCATTCCGCTGTGGCCAGCGGGTGAGACATTGGCCCAGTTGACCAACCAACTCTCCGAAATGAAAGGAACACGATTGGTCTGGTTGGTCCACGAAAGATTGGCCACTCTGACGACCGAGGAAAAATCGTATGAAAACTATGTCACGCGGCAGTACCCCATCGGCGATCTGCTGTACGAGGGAAGCCATCAACCGATCATGAACCTGCTGCTCTCTGAAACGAGTGGCCCGTGGGAGGTCGACGAACCAGGTACGGGCACGATCTCTCCGCTCGGTAACCTGTTGTTTGTGCGTCAGACACACCGCGTCCACCAAGAGGTCGCGGAGACGCTCGCTGCCCTCCGCCGGGATGAACCAGTGGTTCTGACGAATAGCTCAAAAGAAGACCTACGAATCCGGCGATTGCTGGAGGAGAAGCACATCAGTTTTGAGTTTCCGGACAATACCTTGAAAGAGTTCGTCGATTGGTTGGAGATCGAGACCGGAAGCAAGTTTCGTCTGGACGAGCAAAGCCTGACAGATGCGGGTCTGGACGCCGAGACACGGCTGGAAGCCAGAGCTGTGAAACTGCCGCTGTTCGTCGCCTTGCAGATGAGCCTCACTAACATCAACGGCACGGAACTCACGATCCACGTCTGCGACAATGAATGCCGGATCATGACCGCCGAGAAAGCCAATGAAAAGTACGAAACCGTTCTCTATCGAATGGGAGTCTGGGGAATCACAGCTGCAAAAATTGACGAGTTCGCTGCCATGATTGAGTCGGAAACCAGCGGCCCCTGGGACGCCGAAGAGCCAGGGACGGGTAACTTATTCTGGCTTCCCGGACGAAACATCTTGGCAGTTCGGCAAACACAACGCGTCCACCGGGAGATTCTGGAAATCCTGCGCGGGCTGCGGCCCACTCCCACCGTGACACATCCGACAATCCCTCGCCCCGTCGCTGCTGCTATCGCAATGGCGACTTCTCCGGACGAACCCACCATCCCGGTGAACACCGCCCGTCCGGCTCCCTCCAGAGTGGGACCGCTCGCTCAGAGCATCCGCCAATCATTCGCAGTTTCGACATGGGAGACCATCGCGGACTACGCTCCGTTGCTCCTGGCTTTGCTACTGGGTTGTGCGACGGGATATGTCTGCCGGCATTGAGGGGCAGAACTTCCAATGTGGGTATTTCCCACGAGAACGCCTCGTTTTGTCCCGCCAGGGACACCCGAGAATAGCCCACCGTTTCAACGGTGGGGGAGCGATTCCGAACCAACCACTGAGTCCCGCCAGGGACGGCAGAAGCCTGCGAGAACAGTGACGACGTGACAGGTGGCTTGAGGGAATCGTTCGTAATA